>NZ_JBKGTW010000056.1:0-11643 GCF_046546535.1 Neisseria sp. WLZKY-1 | reverse complement strand
GTTGCGGTCGGGTTGTCGGGCTAGGGTTAAAAATTCCTGTCGTTCTCGGGACACGGTGGTTTCTCTCCAAGGCATGGTAAGGATTCCGTCTGTTGGGACGGGGAAGTGTTACCTATGTCTTCGTACGGGTGTTACCTTTGTGTCCGGTCTGTACACTTGGAGCGTAGGGGAGGGAGCAGGACGGCAGCACGGCCGTGCGGCAGCCGAAAACTTCTGTGCCGTCTGAAAGTGGCCGTCTGAAAAAACGCCCGACGTTGTCGGGCGTTTTTTCAGACGGCCTTGCCGCGGCTGGGGTTTACAGCGGCCAGGCCAGGTCGGGTAGGGCGGCGAGGGCGGTTTTGAACTGGTTTTGGATACGGGTGATGGCGTCGCGGTTGTCGGCTTCGAAGCGCAGCACCAGCACGGGGGTGGTGTTGGAGGCGCGTATCAGGCCGAAGCCGTCGGGGTATTCGACGCGCAGGCCGTCGATGGTGACGATGTCTTCTGCGCCTTCGAAGCGGGCGGCGGCGGCCAGTTCGGCGACGGTATCGTGGCCGTTGCGGCCTGCGGGCAGGGCGATGTTGATTTCGGGGGTGGACACGGCCTGCGGCAGGCTGTCGAGTTCGGCGGTGGGATCGGCACTGCGGGAGAGGATTTCCAGCAGGCGGGCGCCGGCGTACATGCCGTCGTCGAAGCCGTACCAGCGTTCTTTGAAGAAGGTATGGCCGCTCATTTCGCCCGCCAACAGGGCGCCGCTGCGTTTCATGGCGGATTTGATGAAGCTGTGGCCGGTTTTTTCCATGACGGGTTCGCCGCCGTACTGCCGTATCCAGGGGGCGAGCAGGCGGGTGGATTTGACGTCGAAGATGATTTTGGCCTGCGGGTTGCGCTGCAATACGTCGCGGGCGAAGAGCATGAGCTGGCGGTCGGGGTAGATGATGTTGCCGCTTTTGGTGACGACGCCGAGGCGGTCGCCGTCGCCGTCGAAGGCGAGGCCGATTTCGGCGCTGCCGTTTTGCACGGCGGCAATCAAATCGCGCAGGTTGTCGGGTTTGGCGGGGTCGGGGTGGTGGTTGGGGAAGCTGCCGTCGACGTCGCAAAAGAGTTCTTCCACTTCGCAGCCGAGGGCGCGGTAGAGGCTGCCCGCATAGGCGCCGGCAACGCCGTTGCCTGCGTCGATGGCGATTTTCATCGGGCGGGCAAGTTTGATGTGGGAGGTGACGGCATTTTGGTAGGCGGCTGCGGTGTCGGTTTGGCGGATGCTGCCGCTGCCGCTGACGAAGGCATTCTCTTCGATGGTGTCGCGCAGTTGCTGTATGGATTCTCCGGCGAGGGTTTCGCCGCCGAGCATGATTTTGAAGCCGTTGTAGTCGGGCGGGTTATGGCTGCCGGTAATCATGATGCCGCTGCCGCCGCATTCGCTTACGGCGGCGAAGTAGAGCATGGGGGTGGCGACCATGCCGACGTCGGTGACGTGGATGCCGCTTTCGGTCAGGCCGCGGCAGAGTGCGGCGGCAAGCGCGGGGCCGCTGAGGCGGCCGTCGCGGCCGACGGCGATGCTGCCGATGCCCTGTGCGGCGGCGCGTGCGGCAATGGCGCGGCCGATCAGGCGGGCGGTGTTTTCGGTGAGGGTTTGGCCGACGATGCCGCGGATGTCGTAGGCTTTGAAGATTTCGGGGGCGGTTTGTGCCATGTCGTTGTCTTGTTTGCGGAAGGGGAAAACATTCAGACGGCCTGTTGCGTGCAGGCCGTTTGAAACGGAAGGGCGAGTTTAGCTGCCTTGGAGTCTGATGTTTTGTCCGGGTCGGATGACGGTGCTGTTTTTGTTCCAGCGGCGCACGTCTTTGACATCGACGTTGAAGCGGCGGGCGATTTCGGCCAGGGTGTCGCCTTGGCGGACGGTGTAGGAGACGGGGCGGACGGCAGCGGGGGCAGCTCTGCCTTTGGAGGCGACCACTTTGAGTATCTGCCCTTGGTGGATGGTGTTGCCTTTGATGTTGTTGGCGGCGACGAGGTCGGCCACGTTCATGTCGTAGCGTTTGGCGATGTTGAACAGGGTGTCGCCGCCTGCGACTTTGTGGGTGGCCGGTGCGGCGGTTCTGGCTGCGGCCAAGGCGCGGGCTTCGGCCGCCTGTTTCTGTTTGGCGCGGGCTTCGGCGGAGGCTTTGGCCTGACGGCTGCGTTCTGCCGCTTCGGCTTCGGCGGTCTGCACGGATGCGCTGTCTGCCTGTTGCAGGCCGGAAGTTTGGACGAAGTTCATGAGCAGATCGGCGTTGCCGCTTTCTTCGGCAGGCGCGGGGGCGGCTGAGGCCGTCTGAACGGCGGTGGTGTCTACGGCGGGGGCGGACGGGGCTGCGGGTTCTGTTTTGACGGTCAGATCGTCAGGCAGCGCGGGGGTGCCAGCGCCGGTGAAATCGATAGGAGCAGCCGGTGCGGGAGCGGGTTTGTCCGCTGCCGTGAAGACGGGTGTGGCTGAAACGGTGGGTTCTGTTTTGACGGTCAGATCGTCAGGCAGCGCGGGGGCGGCAGCGCGGGTGAAATCGATAGGAGCAGCCGGTGCGGGAGCGGGTTTGGCCGCTGCCGTGAAGACGGGTGTGGCCGAAACAGTGGGCTGTGGGGCGGTTTGGGTGAAAACGGGCGCGGATTCGGGCAGGGTTCGCGGTGCGGGCATCAGCTTGGGCTGGGCGGTGGCGACTGCGGCGGCAGTGCCCATCTGCGGCACGGTTTGCAGCTTGTTGTCGTTGGGGTTGGTGTCGGTGTCCAGTGCGGCGAAGTTGAGGGGCGTGCCGCCTGTTTTGCCGCTGAAGTTGTTTTTCGCCACGAGGATGCTGCGTCCGGCGGCGATGTTGTTTTTGCTCAGGCCGTTGAGGCGTTTGATTTCGGCGGTGCTCATGCCGGTTTCGGCGGCGATGGAGGAGATGTCAGTGTCGGCGTAGGGGGTGTAGACGTCCCAAGAGAGCAGGGTGGCGCGGTCGGCTTTTTTGTAGTTGCGCTCGAAAGTGGCGGCGGCAGATGCGGGCAGCAGCAGCTTGCGGCCGATTTTTGGGATGTAGACGGGGGTTTTGAAGGCGGGGTTGAGGGCGTCGAATTCGGCCTGGCTGATGCCCGAGAGGCGGACGGCGGCGTTCAGGTCGATGGGCTGGTCGATATCGACGGCCTTGAAGAAGGGTTTGTTGTCGATGTCGGCGAAGCTGATGCCGAAGTATTCGGGGTTGTTGACGATGTTGCGCACGGCCAGCAGTTTGGGGACGTAGTTGCGCGTTTCTGCGGGCATTTTCAGGTTTTCGTAAACGGGTTCCAAGCCTTGGGCGCGGGCGCGGTTGACGGCGCGGCCGACGTTGCCTTCGCCCCAGTTGTAGGCGGCCAGCGCGAGCGACCAGTCGCCGAACAGGCCGTGCAGGTATTCGAGGTAGTTGAGCGCCGCGTCGGTGGCGGCGTAAACGTCGTGGCGGCCGTCGTAGAGCGGGGTTTGTTCAAGGCCGTAGTGGCGGCCGGTGGCGGGCATGAACTGCCACAGGCCGGAGGCGCCGACGGTGGATTTGGCTTTGGTGACGAACGCGCTTTCGATGAAGGGCAGCAGGGCGATTTCGGCCGGCATGTTGCGTTTGGCCACTTCCTGGCTGATGTGGTACATGTAGGGGCGGCTGCGTTCGATGGTGCGGTTGAAATAGGCGGCGGAGGAAGCGAATTTGCTTTCGTGGCGGCGCACCAGTTCGGGGTTGACTTCGTTCATGCGGAAGTCGCTGCGCAGATGCGCCCAGACGCTGCGGTGGCCGAAGGTTTTGTCTTGTTTGTGGTCGAGGGCGACGGTGTTGCCGCGCATCAGCGCCATGCCGATTTGGTTTTTGGTGTAGGTTTGGCCGGAGGCGACGGAGGCGAAGGAGATGCCCGTAACGGCAATAACGAGGGTTTTTATTGGTTTCATGTGCTTGGATTTCGGCGGACGCTGGAACAGCGCGGGATACTAACTTGACAGACACGAATGCGTCAAGGCTTGCCAAGTGTAAAAATTTTCAATGTGTTAGACCGTTCGTCGTATTTTTGCGCAATGGTGCGGCGGGCGGGTGTTGCGGGTAGAATACGCGTTTGTCGTTTTTTTCGGACGCCGGTAGGAGGGTGCGTGATGGATTGGACGGATTGGTTTGAACGCGGCGCGGTGGGGCGTTATGCGGCGTGCTGCGAGCGGGATTTTCTCGAACGCATGGCGCGGGAGCGGCCTTTTCGGACGGCCTTGCAGCTGGGGATGCCGCAATGGGAAACCGACGGCGTGCCGTGCGTCGGCCGCGATGTGATGGCGGATTTCGCTGCGCTGCCGTTTGCGGCGGAGAGTATGGATCTGCTGCTGGTGCCGCACGGTTTTGAAAACGGGGATTGCGAAGCGTTTGCCCGCGAGGCCTGGCGCGTGCTGGCGGGCGACGGGCGGCTGGTGTTGTGCGGGCTGAATCCGCATTCGCTGTGGCGGCTGCTCTACCGCGCCGAGGGGAAACTGTTTCCCAACAGCGGCCGCACGCTGCCTTTCGGCCGCCTGAAAGCGGTTTTGGAAGAGGCGGGATTTGAGACGGCGGCGACGGAATGGTTGGTTTGCTGGCCGCTGGCGGATGCGCCGTGCCATGCGGAAACGGGGCTGTCGGTTTTGGCGCTGGTTTACGCGGCGGTGTGTGTGAAACACACGGTGGGCGTGCGGCCGTTGGATGTTTGCGTGCCTGCGGGCGGCAGGCCGGTGTTTGCCGTGTGAGCGGCGGTTCAAATACAAAAGGCCGTCTGAAAACGAAGCTTTCAGACGGCCTTTTTGTGTGCGCGGTCAGCCCATCAGGTGGCCGAGTATGCCCGCCGAGACGACGGCAATCAGCACGGTCGGCAGCATCGGCAGGCGGCTGGCGGCGAGGACGGTGACAGCAACGGCGATCAGTTCGTGCGGTTTGTCGGAGGCGAAGTAGGGGGCGATCACGGCGATCAGCACGCAGCCGGGCGCGGCGTCCATCACTTTGGCGGCGCGTTTACCCAGCGTGCGGTTGCGCAGGGCGAAAAAACCGATCAGGCGCGTGCTGTATGTCGCCATCAGCATGCCGAGGATAACGAGGACGGAATCGGCGGAAATCATGCGTCTTCCCCTTGGAAGTAGGCCGTCAGCAGGCCGGCGGCGGTGCCGGCGGGAACGTACCACGCGCCTTTTGTCGTACGGTAGACCGCGGCGGCGGCAATCAGGCTGGCGAGCCACGGCAGAGCGGGGCGCCAGCCTTTCCACATGCCGCGCAGCAGCACGAGGAACACGGCGGGAAAGGCCATGCCGAAGCCCCAGGCGGCCACGTCGCCCAAAACCGGGCCGACGGCGGCGCCGACGGCGGAGGTAATCACCCACACAACATACAGTGTCAGGCTCACGCCCAGATAGTATTGCAGGCTGAATAGCGGCAGCCCGGCGTCTTTGCGCTTGCGGATGTCGGCCATCGCCATCGCCCAGCTTTCGTCGGTCATTAGAAAGAGGGCGGGCAGCACTTTTTTCATCGGCAGGTGGCGGATATAGGGGGCGAGCGCCGCGCCCATCAGGATGTGGCGCGTGTTGATCATAAAGGTGACGCCGACAATCAGCAGGACGGGCAGCGGTTTTGCCCACAGGCCGACGGTGGCGAATTCCGAGCCGCCGGCGAAGTTCAGGCCGGTCATCAGCGGCATTTCGATAACGCTCATGCCTTTTTGCCCGCCCTGTATACCGAGAATCAGGGCAAAAGGCAGCATGCCGATGATGATGGGCAGGCAGTCGCGGATGCCACGCCGGAATTCCTGTGCAGGGGAGGGGAGGGTGGGTGTCTGCATAAATCTGTAATCTGTATGTTTGTTTGGGCGCGGGGGATGATGGTGCGGCGTCAGGACGTCTGAAATCAGGCCGTCTGAAAAAGGCAGGTGCGTTTCAGACGGCCTGAGAGCCTGTTCGGAATGTGCGGTGCTTTATTCCCCGCCAAGTTGCGTGCGGAAGAAGAAAAAATCGTTGGGGCTGACGATGTCGGCGGCGTGGCCGTCGGAGAGGGCGTTCAGGCGGACATAGGCCGTCTGAAAACACTTGCGCTCGAACTCGTGCAGGTCGGCCGCGGCGGCGCGGTAGGCGGCTTCGGGCAGCGCGGCGGGGGTTTTCAGCGCTTCGGCCAGGTGGTGGTAGAGTGGGTTGTTTTCGAGCTCTTCGCGGTAGAAATCCTGAAAGGCTGTGTAGGCGGCGGCGTGGTTGTAAACGGGCATGGCGTTTGCGTTAGGAAACGGGGAAAAAGCGTGAGATTACGTTAAAACGCGGCGCGTGGCTACTCCCTTTCTGTTTTCACTGTGTCGAAGCCGTGTTTTCAGACGGCTTCTGCCCTTTCAGACGGCCTCCAATATCCGTTTGGCCGCCTCCGCGCCCCAATAGGCCGCTTCTTCGAATACCGAATAGCCACTCATGTCGCTGTGGGCGAAGAGGAGGGGCGGGCGGCTGCGGGGGATGGGGTTGTCGAGATAGCCCGGGCGGGGAACGGCCATGCCGTGGCCGCGCACGGTAAGGGAAATGCGCTCCACATGGCGCCAGAAGCCGCTGCCGTATACGGCGGCGAGGTCGGCGGCGGCCAAAGCCAGCAATTCGTCGGCGTCGGCGTCGAGCAGGCGGCGGCGGACGTTGCGCGGCGTGTCGTGGTTGGGCGCGGTGTAGGAGGTGAACACCGTTCGCGGCGGCTTGGCGGCGCGGATCAGCTGGTTACCCGCGGCGACGTAGCCCAGATGCGGGCTACCGTATACCACGTTGTCCCATGCCAAACTGCTGCCGCCGCGCTCTTGCGGGAAACGGTTGAGGACGAAGTTGCCCACCAGCCACGGCGCGCTTTCAGACGGCCTCAGGCCGTAGCGCGGCGCGTCGGCCACGATGTGCGCCGCCACCGACAGCGGCATGGCGCAGACAACGCGGTGGGCGTCGGCGCATAGGGTTTCGCCGCTTTGGTTGTGCCGCAGCCATACGGATACGCGCCCCTGCCGCTCTTCGATGCGTATGGCGGACGCATCCCACGAGACGGGTCGGCCGAAACGCCATTCGTCTTCCTGCGGCGGCGCGGCGAGCGGACGCAGCCCGCAATGGCGGCGCAGGGCTTCGGAAACGTGCGCCAAACCGTCGGGCCAGGTCAGCACGGTGTCGGCGTGTTCCCCGCGCGCGCAAAAATAGTGCAGCCCGGCGAAGGCCGACACGTCGGCGATGCCGCGGCCGTAGTCGTCGCGGCAGCAGTAGTCGAGATACCAGAGCAGGGAGGGGGAGCGGTAGCCCTCGCGTGCGAGCCACTGCGCGAAGGTCAGGCGGTCGAGCCGCCGCCATTCTTCGTCTTGCGAGGACAGGGCGATGGGAATGGCGAAAATCTTGCGTCCGTCGCGGCTGCGCGCGGTTTTCAGACGGCCTGTGAGGGCGAAAAAACGGCGGCTGTCGGCGTCCTGCTGCGGCAGCAAACTTTCCTGCCATTTGCCGCGATACCACAGCCGCTCCTGCGGCGCGTATACCAAATCCGTTTCGTTGAACACACCGTTTTGCATGATGCCGAGATCGTCGAGCATCAGGCGGACATACGCGCTTTCGGGCGGGGGCAGGGCGAGATAGTGCGCCCCCGTCGGCGCGGCCAGCTCCGCGTCGTAAAAGCCCGCATTGTTGCCGTTGCGCTCCAAGCCTTCGGCCAGCAGGATGTCGCGGTGACCGTTTCGCACGAGATACCACAGCGCCGAGAGCGCCGCCGCGCCGCTGCCGAGAATGAGCGTGCCGCAGCGGTGTGAGGGCAGCCTGTCCGTGCCCTCCGCCAGCATGCCGTCGCGCAGCAGGTGGCCGGGCGGCAGACCCGGGCGGCGGACGCTGACCGGCGGCAGGCGGTTCAAATGCCGCCATGTCTGCCACGATGCGGCGGAAGCGGCAGCAAGGGCGGCGGCGGAAGCGAGAAACTGGCGGCGGGAGACAGGCATGGTTTCGGGTGCGGGAAGACAGATAATAGATATTGGAAAAACGGTTTTAACTTCTTTGAAACTTCGTTTTCAGACGGCCTGAATGCTTGGAGCGGCATAAAGGAGGCTGTCTGAAAGCGCAAAACAGGCTTTCAGACGGCCTCCTCTGTTATTTGTATTTGCCGACAACGCGGACAATTTCCGCGTTCTGTGCGGCGCAGTAGGTTTCGGCTTTGGCGTGCAGCGGGGCGGTGGGCGCGTTCAGGTCGGCCGTCCAAACCATGCCGAGCAGGTCGGCGAGGCCGGGAATGCTGCGGACGATGACGCTTTGCGGCGACGGGCGGCCGTATTTTTTCTCACAGGCTTTCATCGGCGCGTCGAGCCGCTTGTAGATGTCTACCAGTTTTCCTAAGTCGCCCGTTGCCGCCATGGTTTCTTTAAAGCAGAAGGTTTCCGCGCTTTTGAGCATCACGGCATCGCGCATCACGGCGCGGCATTCGGCGGAAACGGTTGTTTCCTGCGGCGCGGCAAAGGCGGGCGGGCAGATGAGGGCGCAGAGCAGGGCGGCAAGGCGGGGTTTCATGGTGCTTGTTCTCTTGGGTAAAAAACAGGATGAGGCCGTTCCCGCCTTCGCGGGAATGACGTTTCTGAACGCATATTTCAGACGGCCTCCGCCCTTATTTGCGTCGGCCGATGATGCGGGCGATTTCCGCATTCTGCGCGGCGCAGTAGGCGGCGGCTTTTTTTTGTAGGGCGGGGCTTGGCGCTTTCATGTCGGCCATTTTCACCGTGTCGAGGAGGTCGATGAGGCCGGGGATGCTGCGGACGATATCGTTTTGCTCGGACAGGCGGCCGTATTTTTGCTCGCAGGCTCTCACCGGCGCGTCGAGCTGCTTGTAGATGTCTGCCAGCTTGCCCATGCCGCCCGCTGCCGCCGACACTTCTTGCGGGCAGAAGATGAAGGCGCTTTGCAGCAGCACGGCATCGCGCATCACGGTGTGGCATTCGGAGGAAACGGTTTTTTCCTGCGGTGCGGCAAAGGCGGGCAGGCAGACGAGGGCGCAGAGCAGGGCGGAAAGGCGGGGTTTCATGGTGCTTGTTCTCCGTGGGAAAAAACATAATGAGGCCGTCTGAAAAACCGGGGTCAGGCGGCGCAGGCCGCGCATTATAGCCGCCTGCCGTTTTCCCGTATAATCCGCCGCTTTTGCTGCCGCCCGAAGCTATGTCCGATTTGTTCGCGCCCGCCGCCCTGTCCGTTTCCGAACTCAACGCCGCCGCCAAAATGCTGCTGGAAGACAATCTTTCCGGCCTGTGGGTGGCGGGCGAAGTGTCCAACCTCACCCGCGCCGCCAGCGGGCATTATTATTTCTCGCTCAAAGACAGCCGCGCCCAAGTGCGCTGCGCCATGTTCAAGGGCACGTCGCAGCGGTTTGCCGCCCTGAAAGAGGGCGACCATGTCGAAGTGAGCGGCCGCATTTCCATTTACGAGGCGCGCGGCGAATTTCAGATTACGGTGAACGATTTGCGCCTCAAAGGCTTGGGGCGGCTCTACGAAGCCTACGAAAAACTGAAAGCCGCCTTACAGGCCGAAGGTTTGTTTGCCGCCGAAAACAAGCGGCCGCTGCCCGCCCATCCGCAGCGCATCGGCATCGTCACCAGCCCCGCCGCCGCCGCCCTGCGCGACGTGCTCACCACCCTGCGCCGCCGTGCGCCCGACATTCCCGTTATCCTTTATCCCGCCGCCGTGCAGGGCGCGGACAGCGCGGCGCAGCTTGCCCGTGCTGTGAACGCGGCATCGGAGCGCGGCGAATGCGACGTGCTAATCGTCTGCCGGGGCGGCGGCAGCATCGAGGATTTGTGGTCGTTTAACGAAGAAGCCGTCGTCCGTGCCGTTGCCGCCTGCCGCATTCCCGTGGTCAGCGGCGTCGGCCACGAAACCGATTTCACGCTCGCCGACTTCGCCGCCGACGTGCGCGCGCCCACGCCCACCGCCGCCGCCGAGCTGGTGTCGCCCAACCGTGCCGAGCTGCTGCACAAGCTGGCGCAGGCCGAAGGCCGTCTGAAAGATGCGCTGACGCAGCGTTACCACGACGCCAGCCAGCGCGTCGACTGGTTTGCCCGCCAAATCCGCCACCCGCGCCAGAAACTCGACGCGCAGCGTGGCCAAACCGCCGTCCTCGCGCAAAGGCTGTCCGCCGCCATGCGCGCCAATCTGCGCCTGCAAAGGGAAACGCTGGCGCGGCAGAGTCTGCTGCTGCAACACGCCCGTCCTGACACGGCGGCGGCAAAAGGCCGTCTGAACGCTTTTCAGACGGCCTTGTCGCGCAACTTCGCCCTGCTGTCGGCGGCGAAAAAACAGCGTTTGGAAAAACAGGCCGCGCTGTTGGAGGCCGTGTCGCCGCAGCACATTCTGGCACGCGGTTTTTCCGTGGTGAAAAACGGCCGCGGCCAGGTCGTGCGCGACGCCGCGCTGCTCAAACAGGGGCAGACGCTGCACATCACCTTTGCTGAGGGCGAGGCCGACGTGCGCGTGACCGGCGAAACGGCGCAGCCCGATTTGTTTGATTTTTCCTGACTGCCGTAGCGGCACACAAAAAGGCCGTCTGAAAATGCACAAGGCGTTTTCAGACGGTCTTTTTGTATGGCGCGGCAGAGGCCGTCTGAAAGCGCCGTCGGGCGAATTCGAACAAATTCATTCCGTTACATCGATACCTTTGCAAAAAAGCCCTTCCTTCGACAAAATCGCGGTTCCGCATCATCATCATCGGATTTCAAAATATGCCGTTTACCCTTGCCCACCCGATTGCCGTTTTGCCGTTTTCACGCTGCCGTTATTGCCATTTCCCTGCATTGGTCATCGGAAGCCTTTCTCCTGATTTCGTCTATTTTCTGCATGGACGTGCCGTATCCGGCGGACATGGTTTGGCCGATATGCTGTGGCCGAACCTGCCGTTGTGCTTCGCGGTTTATTGGCTTTATCTTGCCCTGTGGTGGGACACTTTGTCTAATTTTTTACCAAATTGCCTTAATGCCGCCCCTTATAGGCTGTCTGAAAATGTAGATTTTCATAAAATCAAAGCCGCCCTCTTCATACCGAGTGCCTTATTCGGCATGACCACCCATCTTTTCCTTGATGCGTTTACCCACTCCACCGGCTGGTTTGTGCAGCATTTCCCCGTGCTGCAACAAACCGTATTGTTTCTGCCAATCTTTAAATGGCTGCAATACGGCGGCGGTGTAATAGGCCTAACCACCTGCCTGTACTTTGTATTCCATACAGCCCGCCGCCGGCCATACCGCTCTCGTCAAACCAATGAACAAAAATACCGTTTTTGGATTCTTTGCGCCATACTATCGCTGTTTGGCTTTTCCATCTGGCAAATCATTGCTCCCGTGCCGTTGGGTCATGCCGCCACACAAATAATCCGCCTGATCGATTGTGCAGTGATTTCATTTTCGATATTGTGTCTGAGGCATATTGCCCGAAAGGAAAATGGCTGAAACAGCGGTTTTATGGCAATCGTTAAGTGTGTTGTTTTTATATCTATTGAGACCTTTGCAAAAAAGCCCTTCCTTCGACAGCCGGAACCTAAACAAAGATTTTCGGCTGTTTTCGCCCTAAATCACTCCTGATTTTACCCAAATACCCCCTTAATCCTCCCCGGATACCGGATTATCAGGCATCCGGGCCGCCTTTTAGGCGGCAACAGGCACACTTAGCCTGTTAGCCGCTTT
>NZ_JBKGTW010000055.1:0-12266 GCF_046546535.1 Neisseria sp. WLZKY-1 | reverse complement strand
GACGAAATCAGAACAGCAAAGCGAACAACAACCCGCACCGCAGTGCGCGTAATCACCGAGTTTGGTTACCCTGCCCGACGGGGTGGGGGAACACAGTTGCTACTTACGACGCGAAAAGGCCATCTGAAACTCGAAATTTGGTTTTCAGACGACCTTTTTGTATTTGCAGATTAGCGGTTTTCACTCTGTTGAAACTGCTCTTTATAAACGTTAGCCGACGCTGTACCTAAGCATTGGAAACCGCATGCGTTGCAGAGCAACACACCCTACTTACGACACGAAAGGCCGTCTGAAACCCAAATTCGGATTTCAGACGGCCTTTGCTCTGCATCATGCGCGGATGCGGCGCAATACTTCTTCTTTGCCGATGAGTGCCAGCACGGCATCAACCGACGGGGTTTTGGCCGTGCCGCACACGGCAAGACGCAGCGGCATGCCGAGTTTGCCCATTTTGATGCCTTCTTCGTCGCAGAAGGGTTTGAACAGGGCGTGGATGGATTCGGCCGTCCAGTCGTCGAGTGCTTCGAGGCGTTCGGCAAAGCGCAGCATACGGGCGGGGGCTTCTTCGTCCCAGTGTTTTTGTACGTCTGCTTCGGCAGGCGTTTGTTTTTGGTAGAAGTAGAGGCATTCGTCGGCGAGCGTGTTCAAATCTTGGGCGCGGTCTTTGACGAGGGCGAGTACGTCTTCCAGATTCGGCGCGGCGGTGTCGGCGATGCCGCGTATGGCCAAACGCTCTTTCAAAAGCGCGGCCAGTTTGCCGTTGGGCGTGATTTTGATGTGTTCGCCGTTGATCCAGTAGAGTTTTTTCAAATCCATGCGGCTGGGCGAAGCGGATACGTCTTTCAGGTCAAACCATTCGACAAACTGCTGCATGGTGAAAAATTCGTCGTCGCCGTGCGCCCAACCGAGCCGCGCGAGGTAGTTGAGCATGGCTTCGGGCAGGATGCCCATGGCGTCAAACTCGGTAATCGCTACGGTGTCGCCGCTGCGTTTGGAGATTTTGCGGCCTTGTTCGTTGAGTATCATCGGCAGGTGGCCGTATTCGGGCAGCGTGGCGCCGACGGCTTTTAAGATGTTGATTTGCTTGGGCGTGTTGTTGACGTGGTCGTCGCCGCGTATCACATGGGTGATGCCCATGTCGAAGTCGTCCACCACCACGCAGAAGTTGTAAGTGGGCGTGCCGTCGGCGCGGGCGATGATGAGGTCGTCGAGCGCTTCGTTGGGAATGGTGATGTCGCCTTTGACCAAGTCGCGCCAATGGGTTGCGCCCTCCAGCGGCATTTTGAAGCGCACAACAGGCTCGCGGCCTTCGGGTATCGGCGGCAATACTTTGCCTTCTTCCGGCCGCCAGCGGCGGTCGTAAGTGGCCGTGCCTTTTTTTTCGGCTTTTTCGCGCATGGCTTCGAGTTCTTCTTTGCTGCAATAGCAGTGGTAGGCGCAGCCTTGTTCGAGCAGCTGGGCGATGACTTCTTTGTAGCGGTCGAAACGGCGGGTTTGGTACACGACGTTATCGGCGTTGTCGTAGTTGAGGCCGACCCAGTTCATGCCGTCGAGAATGATGTTGACGGATTCGGCGGTGGAGCGGGCGAGGTCGGTGTCTTCGATGCGCAGTAGAAATTCGCCTTTGTGGTGGCGGGCAAACGCCCATGAAAACAGGGCGGTGCGTACGCCGCCGATGTGCAAATAGCCGGTGGGGCTGGGGGCAAAACGGGTTTTGACGGTCATGATGTCTCCGATGATGGGGAATGGATTGGGTGTTTCAGACGGCCTTTTAGCTCGGAATACCGCATGGAGGCCGTCTGAAAGGCAAAAACGGCTTTTCAGACGGCCTCAAAATAAGGATGCGTTGCCGCTTTCCAAGTTCAGCAGTGCCTGCTTGCGCGGCAGGCCGCCCGCGTAGCCGGTGAGCCTGCCGCTGCTGCCGATGACGCGATGGCAGGGAACGATAATGGAAATTTTGTTGGCGCCGTTGGCGGCGGCAACGGCGCGGACGGCTTTTGCATTGCCGAAGATTTCCGCCTGCGCTTTGTAGCTGCGGGTTTGGCCGTAGGGAATGTCGAGCAGGATGTGCCAAACCTGTTTTTGAAACGGCGTGCCAACCAAATCAAGCGGCAGGTCAAACTGCTGCCGCGAACCGGCGAAATATTCGTCCAACTGGCGGCGCAAGGCGGTTGCGGCTTCGTTTTCTACGGCAGTAATAGCGGACGGGCGGTAATGTGCGTTTAGGGCGCGCAATTCCCTGTCCAGCGTTTTTTGGTCGGCGAATTCGAGCAGGCACAGGCCATGCGGCGAAAAGACGGCAGCCATTTCGCCCAGCGGCGTGTCGATTTCCACGCGGTTGAGCGTGATGCCGTGTGCGGCGTAATCGGTTTCAGCCATTTTCTTGTTCTCCGCTTTGTCCGTCGGTGTCGATTTCCATCTGCCGCGTTTGCCGCCAAGCGGCCAAGCAGCTTTCATAGGCCGCCAACGGCACGCGCACGGTGAGGCGGCAGTCGAGCTGCAAATCCTGCGCGACGATTTCGGCCTGATGTTGTTTGGCGATGCGTACGGCGTCGTTCAAATGCGGGTAGCCGCAGCGCAGAAAAACAGTTTTTTCAATATTTTTTTCAATAACCTCCGCCGCTTTCAGGGCTTCGGCGGCCGCGGTTTTGTAGGCATGAATCAGGCCGGGCACGCCGAGCAGGGTGCCGCCGAAATAGCGCACGACGATAATCAGCGTGTCGGTTACGGCAAAGGAGTCGATTTGGCCGAGTATCGGTCGGCCGGCACTGCCCGACGGTTCGCCGTCGTCGTTGGCACGAAATTGCAGGCCGTCCGTACCCAAGCGGTAGGCATAGCACCAATGCCGCGCTTTGTGGTGCGCCTGCCGCTGCCGTTCGACATGGTTTTTCACATCTTCCGCGCTGCGCACGGGATAGGCATAGGCGATGAAGCGGCTGCCTTTGTCTTTGAACTCGGCTTCGACGGGTGCGGCAAGGGTGTGATAGGTGGCGGGAGACATGGTTTCAGACGGCCTTATAAAGCGGACGGATTGTTGCCGGAATAAGCCTGCCAACAATCCGAGAGGCCGTCTGAAAGCCGGAAAACGTTTTCAGACGGCCTCGAAATGCCGGATATGCGGATAAATCAGGCTTTCAGCGCGGCGGTCAGTTCGGGGACGATTTCAAACAAATCGCCGACGATGCCGTAATCGGCGACATTGAAAATCGCTGCTTCAGGGTCTTTATTGACGGCAACCACAATTTTGCTGTCCTGCATACCGGCAACGTGTTGGATTGCGCCGGAAATGCCGACGGCAATGTAAAGCTCCGGCGCGACGACTTTGCCGGTCTGCCCCACCTGATAATCGTTGGGCGCGTATTCGGCATCCACCGCCGCACGTGATGCGCCGACGGCCGCGCCCAAGGTGTCGGCCAGCGGCAGAATCAGCGCATCAAAGTTTTCCTTGCTGCCCAAGCCCTTGCCGCCGGACACCACAACCTTGGCCTGCGTCAGCTCGGGGCGTTCCAGCTGCGGCAGTTCGCGGCCAATAAAACGGCTCAGGTTTTGCGCGGGTGTGGCAGGCACTGCGGCAATTTGCGCGTTGCCACCGCTGCCTGCGGCTTCAAAGGCAGTAGCGCGGAAGGTCAGCACTAATTTGGCTTCTGTGCATTTTAAGGTTACCAGCGCGTTACCCGCATAAATCGGGCGGACGAAGGTATCGGCGTCGACGATTTCTACCAAGTCGGAAACCTGCGGACAATCGAGCAACGCGGCGATGCGCGGCATCAGGTTTTTACCGAAGGCGTCGGCAGCGGCGGTGAGGTAGCGGTATCCCGCAGCCAGCGATACGGCCAGCGGCGCCAGTTCTTCGGCCAAGCCGTCGGCGTAATGCGGCGCATCGGCGGTCAGCACTTTGTTCACGCCATCGAGCCGTGCGGCCTGCACGGCAATGTTTTCCACGCCGCTGCCGGCAACCAGCAGATGCACTTCGCCGAGTTTGGCGGCGGCGGTAACGGCGTGCAGCGTGGCGGGATTTAGGGTTTGGCCGTCGTGTTCGGCAATCACTAAAACGTTCATCTTTATCCTCCTCAAACCGCTTTGGCGGCTTTCAGTTTTTCCACCAATTCGGCAACGCTGCCGACTTTTTCGCCTACCTGCCGCGCTTTCGGCTCGGCATAGCGCACGGCCTGCAAACGCAAAGCGGTGGACACGCCCAATTCTTCCGGCGTGGTTTTTTCCAGCGGTTTTTTCTTGGCCTGCATAATCTGCGGCAGTTTGACGTAGCGCGGCTCGTTCAGGCGTAGGTCGGCACTGATAACGGCGGGCAGTTTCAAAGCAATGGTTTCCGAACCACCGTCGATTTCGCGGGTAACAAGGGCTTCGTTGCCCTCGATAAGCACTTTTCCGGCAAACGTACCCTGCGGCGCGTTCAGCAGCGCGGCAAGCATTTGCGCGGTTTGGTTGGCATCGTCGTCGATGGCCTGTTTGCCCAGCAGCAGGATTTGCGGCTGCTCTTTGTCCGCCACCGCTTTCAGCAGTTTCGCCACCGCCAGCGGCTCCAAAGCGGCTTCGGTTTCAACATGGACAGCGCGGTCGGCGCCCATTGCCAAAGCGGTGCGCAGGGTCTCTTCGCATTTTTTGCCGCCCAGCGACACGGCGACAATTTCGCCGATTTTGCCCGCTTCTTTCAGGCGGACGGCTTCTTCCACGGCGATTTCGTCAAACGGGTTCATCGACATTTTCACATTATCGATGTCCACATCCGATCCGTCGCTTTTCACACGGACTTTGACGTTGTAGTCCACCACCCGTTTTACCGCAACCAATGCTTTCATTTTTCCTCTCCCTGGCAGCCTGTCTGCTGCGCCGCCATACATTCCAACAATAAACGATAAACTTCTTCTGTCTCCGGCATTTGGCCGACGCCGCCGATATTGCGCGCTTTGGCCGACTGCTGGACACCGGTTTTCTGCGGGTCGGTGTCGGTATAAATGCCGACCAGAGGCTTGTCCAACGCGTTGGCCAAATGCAGCAGGCCGGTATCCACACCCGCCACGCATTGCGCACCGTCGAGTAGTGCGGCCGCCTGCAATAAATTCATTTTTTCACACACTCGGACATAAGGCAGGCCGTCGGCCAATTCCTGCGCCCGCGCTAATTCCTGCGCATTGCCCCACGGCAGATAAACGGTATAACCGCCCGATTCGTGCAGCTTCGTCATCAGTTCGCGCCAGTTTCCCTGCCGCCATAATTTGCTGTCGCGGCTGGTGGCATGAAGGACAACGCAATAAGGATGGTTCGGATTCGACAAACGGATATTTTCCGGTACAAGCGCGCCGAAAGACATTTCAGACGGCATCTCATAAGCGAAGGCTTGGGCAAACAACAAGCGGTTGCGCAATACGGCATCCTGCCCTTTTTGCACGAAAAAAGTCTGCGTATAAAAAAATGCCGCCAAACCCTCGCGCGCACTGCGCTTATCCAAACCTTTAACCGGAACGCCCGCCATTCTCGCAGGCAGGGCGCTTTTCAACAAACCCTGGCTGTCTAATACAAAATCAAACCGCTCCTGCCGCAAACTACTTTTCAGACGGCCTATCGCCTGCCAAGTCGCCCGTTTTGCCAATTCTTTACGCCACCGCCGCCAGCTCAAAATGTGGACTTTGCGTACAAAGGGATGCAGGCGGGCAATATCGGCAAATCCTTCCTCACAAAGCCAATGCAGCTCGACATCGGGGCGCACGCGTGCCAAATCGCTAACGGCGGGCAGGGTGTGTATCAAATCGCCCATGCTCGACAGGCGCACCAGTAAGGCTTTCATGGCTTTATAAAAAGAAATTGGGGAACGGTTCGCGCGTTTTGTATTGAATGTTTCACGTGAAACACAGTTATTTATTTGATTTTAAATATTGTTTTATTTTTTCAGCATCTGCCAGCAGCAATGCGCCCGCAGCCTGCATTTCCTGCCGCGCCTGTGCGACGGTTTCTTCGGCAATGCCGCGGCAGGCTGCTTCGTTGACGATAACCTGCCAGTCTCCGCCACGGCAGAGTTGCAGCACGGTATGTTTGACGCAGTAGTCGGTGGCTAGTCCGCCCACCAAAACAAAACGGGCATTTTGCGCATGCAGCCATTCGATCAGGCCGGTGCTCAACCGTTCTTCGATGTCGTGATAACACGCGCCGTAGGGGTGCAGCTCGGGATCGACGCCCTTCCATACGCAGAAATCGTAGCCGTTCAAAGCGGGCAGACCGTCGAGCAGGGCGTAACCTTCGCTGCCGATTACGGCGTGGGCAACCCAAGTCAAATCCGCGTTTTTCAAACCGGTCGGCTGCAACATATCCACAGGATTATCCACAAGCCATTTTGCCTGCGGGCTGTGTGCGTCTTTGGTCATTACCCGCAGATCCGCCAAGGCCGCCTGTGCGTTCAATTCCGCTGCGATGGCGTCGCCGCCTGCGACAGGAAGCTCCGCCGGACAAAGCGGGGTAAAGGTTTTCTGCGCATCGACGTCTATCGAAATAATCATGGCGTCCCGCCTTAACGTTTACAAACAGGGCGGCATTATAGCAAAACCGCCCCTGCCCCGTGCTACAATCCGCACAACTTTTCAACACAGTTATCCACAATGCGCCACACCATCGAAACCATAGGCCGCGTCGTTTCCCCCTATACGCAGAAATTCGGCATTGCCCGCCAGCCGGGGCTGGTTCCGGCGGCGGAAGTCCGCATTGTTTTAGAGCCTCGTTTCGGTGCGGACTCGGTGCGCGGCTTGGAAACTTTCGGCTATATCTGGCTGCATTTTATTTTTCACGGTGTGTTGGACGAGGGCTGGTCGCCGCTGGTACGGCCGCCGCGCTTGGGCGGCAAACGGAAAATGGGCGTATTCGCCACTCGCAGCCCGCACCGTCCGAACCATCTCGGCCTGTCGCTGCTGAAACTGGAAGGCATCGACTGCACAAACGGCGTCAGCATCCGTTGCAGCGGCGCGGACTTGCTCGACGGCACGCCGGTGGTGGACATCAAACCCTACATCCCCTTTGTCGAAGCCAAACCCGACGCGGCATCCGGTTTTGCCGGCGAAGCGCCGCCGCTGCTCGACGTGGTTTGGCAAACCGGCGCAGTGGGGCTTTCAGACGGCCTCAAACGCCTAATCGCACAATCCGTCGCCCAAGACCCGCGCCCCGCCTACCAAGACATTCCCGAACGGATTTATGTAATGGAAATCGCCGGGCTGGCGGTGAAATTCCGCATAAACGGGCGCACGGCGGTGATTCTGTCGGCAGAGGCCGTCTGAAAACAGGTTTCAGACGGCCTCCGTCATGCTCAAACAGTTCAAGCAGCCGCAACCGGGCGGCAGGCAACCATATAGTTCACATCCACCTTATCGCTTAAAAAATAACGCTGCAATAGCGGGTTGTAACCCAAACCCCTGCTGTCGGCCACATCCAACCCGGCCTGGCGGCACATCCGCGCCAGCTCGGCGGGCGTGATGAACTTTTGCCAGTCGTGCGTGCCTTTGGGCACGATGTTCAAAATGTATTCCGCCCCCAAAATCGCGTGCAGATAAGATTTCGCGTTGCGGTTGATGGTGGAGAAAAACACCATTCCGTCAGGCTTGGCCAGCTTGGCACAGGCGCGGATCACCGAAGCGGGATCGGGAACGTGCTCCATCATTTCCATGCAGGTCACTACATCGTAGGCGTGTGGCGTTTCCGCTGCCAAATCTTCGACACTGACGCAGCGGTAGGACAAATTGTCCAACTGCTGCGCCTGAGCGTGGTAATGCGCGGTTTCCAGCGATTTTTCCGCCAAATCGATGCCTAGCACTTCGGCCGCGCCGCGTTTGGCGATGCTCTCGCTCAAAATGCCGCCGCCGCAACCCACGTCCAGCACCTTTTTTCCCGCCAGATTGGCGAAGCCGTCGATATAGTCGAGGCGGATGGGATTGATGTCGTGCAGCGGCTTGAACTCGCCTTCGCTGTCCCACCATTTTTCCGCCAAACGGCTGAATTTGTCGATTTCGCCGTGATCCACGTTCGGCTTTTGCGCGTCCTGATTCATGCTCTTCTCCACTAAAAAACAATGCGGCGTATTTTAGCCGAAACTGCCTGAGGCGGACGGAAAAAGGCCGTCTGAAACCTTTTCAGACGGCCTTTATGCCTTCAACTTATTTCCACTCGGTACACAAAATATTCGATTCGCTGCACGAAAGCGCATTGCTTTCCTCTTCACGGCAGGACTGTTTTGCCGCTGCCATCGCTGCCGCTTTAACACGGTTGCGCGCTTCGTAGCGCTGGCCGTTGACATAAATGCCACATTCGTAAACCACATTGACGAGTTGCGCCTTGCCGTTTGAAAAATCGGCGGCGGTCGGCGCCACCAATCTGGGCGGGGCAGAACCGTTTGTCTGTTCTCCGGCGGGTGCTGCGGGGCGGGCGGATATGCCGACCTGCTGTTCTAATTCGGCGATGCGCTGTTTCATGGCGGCGATTTCCGCTTCCAAACGGCCGATGCGGCTGTTGTCTGCGGCGCAGGACAAAGCGGCGGCGGCGGATAAAAGCGCGGCCAAAAGCGTTTTTTTCATGATTCTCTCCAATCCCGGAAAACAAAGCCGCAGACGCGGCAACAGGCGCGGATTATATCGGATTCAGGCCGTCTGAAAGCCTGTTTTTTGCCGTTTGGCAGACAGGGTTTCATTGCTTTTGCCTTTTCAGACGGCCTCAAACGGGTCAGGCCGTCTGAAAAGGCGGTTCAGACCAAACCGCAAACCAAAAAATTAAATATATAAAAAGATGATTTGGATGATGCGCCGCCTCTTTTGTGGATAAACCGGTTTTTCCTTTTTCTTTCAATATTTATCGGCAGATAAAAACCTGCGTAAAACGCATCTTCGTGTTTTGGGAAAAATGTGGATGTTTTTCAAACGGCCTTTCTGTTTTGTGGACAGTTTTTCTTTATCCACTGCCTGCCGCTTCTTTTTCCGTCTCTAAAAAGGCCGTCTGAAAAGATTGCGAAAATTTATTAATGCCGCTGCTGCCGCAAAGAGCGCTTTGCCGTATCATGCGGCGGCTTTTCGAAAGGACAAAACCATGTTTCAGAGAACCCTGGCCAAATCCGTCAGCGCCACCGGCGTCGGCCTGCATTCGGGCGAACGCGTGACGCTCACCCTGCACCCTGCCGCGGAAAACAAGGGCATTATGTTCCGCCGCAGCGACCTGCCGGGCGAACAGGGCGAAGCCGTCAAACTCACGCCCTACCTCGTCAACGACACCCGCCTGTCGTCCACCGTCGTCACCGAAAACGGCGTGCGCATCGGCACGATAGAACACATCATGTCGGCGCTGGCGGCCTACGGTATCGACAATGTCCTGATTGAGCTGGACGCGCCGGAAATCCCGATTATGGACGGCTCCAGCCTACCCTTCATTTATCTTTTGCAGGATGCGGGCATCGTCGATCAGAAAGCGCAGAAGCGTTTTTTGAAAATCGTCAAACCTGTTGCCGTCGAAACCGAAGGCAAGCGCGTGGCCTTCACGCCTTACAACGGATTCAAAGTCAGCCTCACCATCGAGTTTGACCATCCCGTCTTCAACCGCAGCGCCCCCACTTTTGAAATCGATTTCGCCGGCCAGTCCTATATCGACGAAATCGCCCGCGCCCGCACCTTCGGCTTTATGCACGAAGTGGAAATGATGCGCTCGCACGGCCTCGGCCTCGGCGGCAACCTGTCCAACGCCATCGTGATCGACGACACCGACGTGCTCAATCCCGAAGGCCTGCGCTATCCCGACGAATTCGTCCGCCACAAAATCCTCGATGCCATCGGCGACCTCTACATCGCCGGCCATCCCATCATCGGCGCGTTCGAGGGCTACAAATCCGGCCATGCCGTCAACAACGCCCTGCTGCGTGCCCTGTTTGCCGACGAAAGCGCCTACGAATGGGCGGAATTTCCCGACAACACCGGCCTGCCGCCCGCCTTTTTCCGTGTTGACGGACAAGAGCCGTAAAACATTTCCCGCCGTCTGAAAACAAAGTTTCAACAAAGTGAAAACGCGGTGGGAAACGCCGCATTTGTCCACCGCAATCTCAGGCCGTCTGAAAAGCATCCCCTGCCGTCCACAGAGAGAAAAACATCTGTCCGCAGCTTTTCAGACGGCCTGAAACCTTGTTTCCGATAAGAAAAACAGAGTTATCCACACAACCGTCAGCCCTTCATCAAAAATATCATTTTATAAACCGTATTTTAATAAAGCGGCTTCTATAGCGAACCAACACGAAAATCTACGGCGTTGCTGCGCCTTGCCGTACTACTTGTACTGTCTGCGGCTTTGCTGCCTTGTATCTTTCCGTGTTGGTTCACTATATATTTTTCCCGCAGCACTGGAAATTGGCGCTTGCGCCGCCATTCGGGTAAAGTGGCGGCCGTTTTCCAACTCAACCTCCGAAGGGCATCGAATGAAAGGCGACATAGGCGTCATCGGCTTGGCCGTTATGGGTCAGAACCTCATCCTCAACATGAATGACAAAGGCTACAAAGTCGTGGCCTACAACCGCACCGTGTCCAAAGTGGACGACTTCCTCAACGGCGCGGCGAAAAACACCGCAATCATCGGCGCATACAGCATCGAAGACTTGGTTGGAAAACTGGAAAAACCACGAAAAATCATGCTGATGGTACGCGCCGGACAAGTTGTTGACGACTTTATCGCCCAACTGCTGCCCCACCTCGACGCAGGCGACATCATCATCGACGGCGGCAACGCAAATTACCCCGACACCACCCGCCGCACGCACGATCTGGCCGAAAAAGGCATCCTCTTTATCGGCACCGGCGTTTCCGGCGGCGAAGAAGGCGCACGCCACGGCCCTTCCGTCATGCCCGGCGGCAACAAAGCCGCCTGGCCGCACGTCAAACCCATTTTGCAGGCCATCGCTGCCAAAACGCCCGAAGGAGAACCCTGCTGCGACTGGGTCGGCAACGACGGTGCCGGACACTTCGTCAAAATGGTGCACAACGGCATCGAATACGGCGATATGCAGCTCATCTGCGAAGCCTACCAATTCATGAAAGACGGCCTGGGCATGAGCGCCGCCGAAATGCAGCAGACCTTCGCCGCCTGGAACCAAAGCGAACTCAACAGCTACCTGATTGAAATCACCGCCGACATCCTCGGCCACCAAGACAGCGACGGCCTGCCCCTGATCGACAAAATCCTCGACACCGCCGGCCAAAAAGGCACCGGCAAATGGACGGGCATCAACGCCCTCGACCTCGGCATCCCCCTCACCCTGATTACCGAAGCCGTTTTCGCCCGCTGCGTCTCCGCCGTCAAAGGCCAGCGCGAAACCGCCGCCGCCCTTTTCGGCCGCAGCGTGCAGAAAATCGACGGCAGCCGCAGCGAATGGCTCGAAGCCCTGCGTCTCGCCCTGCTCGCCTCCAAAATCATCTCCTACGCCCAAGGCTTCATGCTTATCCGCGAAGCGGGCGAAACCCACGGCTGGAACCTCGATTACGGCAACACCGCCCTCCTGTGGCGCGAAGGCTGCATCATCCGCAGCGCGTTTTTGGGCAACATCCGCGACGCCTACCGCGCCGATCCCGATTTAATCTTCCTCGGCAGCGACCCCTACTTCCGCGCCATCCTGCAAAACGCCCTGCCCGCTTGGCGCAAAGTCGCCGCCAAAGCCATCGAAAGCGGCCTGCCCATGCCCTGCACCGCCGCCGCCCTCACCTTCCTCGACGGCTACACCACCGCGCGCCTGCCCGCCAACCTGTTGCAGGCGCAGCGCGATTATTTCGGCGCCCACACCTACGAGCGCACCGACCGCCCGCGCGGCGAGTTTTTCCACACCAACTGGACAGGCAGCGGCGGCGACACCGCGTCTACCACTTACGACGTGTAAAACAAGGCCGTCTGAAAGCGCAGTTTTAATAAACAGAGGCCGTCTGAAACTCTTTTCAGACGGCCTTTTGCCCGTTTTATCAATAAAACCGGCGGCACCCCGCGCAGCGCCCCGTAAGAAGAGCAATACAAAAAACGGCTAGAAAAACATAAAAAACACATCCAAAAACAACTAGAACACGCTCAGGCAGAAATCTTTCGGCATCACCAAATAGAGTTCTATATAGAACATCTTCATAAAACATTTATTCAAATGTTTGCCAATAAAAAATACTTGGGGCTGTCCTAGATAACTCAGGAGATTCCGTTTAAGTTAGAATTTTCCTTATGAGAAAAAGTCGTCTGAGTCAGTACAAACAAAACAAACTGATTGAGCT
>NZ_JBKGTW010000054.1:0-12382 GCF_046546535.1 Neisseria sp. WLZKY-1 | reverse complement strand
GTCTGAAAGTTGAGGCCGTCTGAAAGTTGAGGCCGTCTGAAAGTTGAGGCCGTCTGAAAGTTGAGGCCGTCTGAAAGTTGAGGCCGTCTGAAAAAACCTGCTTTGCAGGTTTTTTCAGACGGCCTCTTGCCGCTGTGGCGGGTTTGCCGCTGTTTAAAACAACCCCGTAATATTGCCGTTTTCATCCACATCAATCTTCTCGGCCGAGGGCACTTTGGGCAGGCCGGGCATTTTCATGATGCTGCCGCATACGGCGACGATAAAGCCGGCGCCGGCCGACAGGGTGAGGCTGCGCACGGTGATGGTGAAGCCGCTGGGGCAGCCCAAGAGTTTGGGGTTGTCGCTGAACGAGTATTGCGTTTTGGCGACGCACACCGGCAGTTTGTCCAGGCCGAGTTTTTCCAACGAGGCGATTTCGGCGCGGGCTTCGGCACTGAATTCGACGTCGGATGCGCCGTAGATTTTTGTGGCGATGGCGCGCAGTTTGTCGGGGATGCTGTCGTTGGTGTCGTAG
This sequence comes from Neisseria sp. WLZKY-1, assembly GCF_046546535.1. NCBI lineage: Bacteria > Pseudomonadati > Pseudomonadota > Betaproteobacteria > Neisseriales > Neisseriaceae > Neisseria > Neisseria sp. WLZKY-1. The sequence continues at coordinate 11,868 of NZ_JBKGTW010000054.1, read as the reverse complement.
GCGAAGGCGAAGTTGGCGGGCTGGTTGTCGATGGCGGTGACGACTTTGCGCGCCAGCTCTTCGCCGCCTGCGCCGCCGTGCGCCCATACTTCGGTGAGGGCGACTTCGGCGCCGTGTTCGGCGCAGGCAGCCTGAATCAGGGCGAGTTCGGCGTCGGTGTCGGAAACGAAGCGGTTGATGGCGACGACCACGGGCAGGCCGAAGACGGTTTTGAGGTTGGTGATGTGTTTGAGCAGGTTGGGCAGGCCGCGTTGCAGGGCTTCGAGGTTTTCCGCGCCCAGCTCTTCTTTGGCCACGCCGCCGTTGTATTTGAGCGCGCGCACGGTGGCGACGACGACTGCGGCGTCGGGTTTGAGGCCGGAAAGGCGGCATTTGATGTCGCAGAATTTTTCCGCGCCCAAATCGGCGCCGAAGCCGGCTTCGGTAACGGCGTAGTCGGCCAGATGCAGGGCAAGGCGGGTGGCGGTAACGGAGTTGCAGCCGTGGGCGATATTGGCGAAGGGGCCGCCGTGGACAAAGGCTGGTGTGCCGCCGATGGTCTGCACCAGATTGGGTTTGAGCGCGTCTTTCAAGAGCGCGGCCATTGCGCCTTGGGCGTTGAGATCGCGGGCGAAGACGGGGCTGCCGTCTTTGGCGTAGGCGACGAGCATATTGCCGAGGCGTTGTTTCAAGTCGGCCAGGTCGCGGGCGAGACAAAACACGGCCATCACTTCGCTGGCAACGGTGATGTCGAAGCCGTCGGGGCGCAGCACGCCGTCGGTGGGTTTGCCGTTGCCGCTGACGATGTTGCGCAGCTGGCGGTCGTTCATATCGACGGCGCGGCGCCACAGCACGCGTTTGGGGTCGATACCCAAGGCGTTGCCCTGGTAGATGTGGTTGTCGATCATGGCGGCCAAAAGGTTGTTGGCGGCGCCGATGGCGTGGAAGTCGCCGGTGAAGTGCAGGTTGATGTCTTCCATCGGCAGCATTTGCGCGTAGCCGCCGCCGGCCGCGCCGCCTTTGATGCCGAACACGGGGCCGAGCGAGGGCTCGCGGATGGCGACGGCGGCCTGTTTGCCGATGTGGTTCAATGCGTCGGCCAGGCCGATGGTTACCGTGGTCTTGCCTTCGCCCGCAGGGGTCGGATTGATGGCGGTAACCAAAATCAGACGGCCTTTTCTGTCGGGCAGGGCAAAGGCTTCGGCGGGATTGATTTTCGCTTTGTAGTGGCCGTATGGCTCGAGCTTGTCTTCGCTGATGCCTAGCTTGGCGGCAATTTCGCGTATCGGGCGGATGGCGGCTTCGCGGGCGATTTCGGCGTCGGTTTTGAAGCTCATGGGATTCTCGCTTTTCAGAGGGTTGGGATGATTCGGATTATAAGTGAGGCCGTCTGAAACGGCGATATGGGGCAGGGCGGTATGCAATGAAAAATATTACCGTTTATGCTGAAACCGCTTCATGCGGCAGCCATAAAGAAGGCCGTCTGAAAACATGATGTATCGTGTTTTCAGACGGCCTTTTACCGATTCCGCAAACCTGCCGATGCCGACGGATGCCTTTGCGGCGGTGGGGTTGGGCTGCCAAAGGTAGACGGTTCGTGCCGTTGCCGCCGTGCGCGTTCTGTCAGCGGTTAAAAAAATGAAAAGGGGCAACGGATGCCCCTGCGTCTAACTTTCTTCCTTCTGTTTGTTTATCAGATAGGAAACCGATTTTTCCAGCAATTCCTCTTCCCTGCCGACCATCTGATAAGTCCGCAACCACTCTTCTTTTTCGGCAATGAGGTCTTTTACTCCGCGCAGGTAGGAAATCACAATACGGAGGTGCAGCCTGCCGATTTCTTCCAAATTGGCGGCAATATAGGCTTCCACATCGTCGTAGGTATCGATCCATGATACTTCCCGCAGCTTCTGATCCCAGTAGGCCAGCAGCGCCTCTATCTCAGGTTCTGTTTGGTAAAGCGACGGACCGGGGTGGTACCATGTTTTAGAGAGGTAATATTCCATATCCACTCCTCCGCCAATTAATTGTTTTCCAATATATTTTTTCTGATACGGGTTTAAGTTATCCAGTTCGTGCAGGTAAATGCGCTCCACAGTTTCGTCGGAAAGAAACCATTCCAAGTTCAGACCGCTGTATTTGCCGTCGCCGTAATAATTGCTGTAGCTGATGTATATCGTCTGCTGGCCGGTTGCCGTCGGTTTGGCGTAAATCAGCAAATTGACATCCAGCCAAACATCCTTCATGACGCCTGTTTTGAACAGCTGCGGCGCGTATTCGAAGCCGTGGCGCGCCATCAGTTCGTCCACTTTGGGGCGGAAGTATTTGTAGAAGTCTTTGATGTTCTTCGGCAGGCCTCTGTTTTCCTGCCGCCATTTTTGTTCTTCGGCTTCGCGCTGCCGCCAGTATGCCGTGATTTCGTCTTGGGTTTCTTGGTCGGGGTATTCCCGGCCGTCGGGCAGCAGCAGGTAGCCGTTGGCGTCGTACAGTACGAGGCCGAGGCTTTCGCTGCGGCAGGTCAGTATCGGCATCAGCTCCAGATAATGTTCGTACAGTTCGAGTACGGCGCGGCTTTTCAGTTGTTCGGCTATTTGGGTTCCTATATCGGCGTAAGCGGCTTTGAAGTCGGCCGAGGCTTTGCCGCTGCGGGCGGCTTCGGCGATGTATCCGGCCAGTTTGTCAAACGCGCTTGTGTCCGCGCCTTGCGGCAGGGGTCGGTCGGCCCATTCGGAGACGATGCGGTGTGCCGCGTCGAAGCCGTCGGGCAGCATGGCCTGCGGGTCGGGGAAGTTTTGCGGGTTCCAGAGGTAGACGGGGTTGAGGGACATGGGTATGCCTTTCTTTCGGTGGTTTTTAAAGCGGGGCGGGAGATACGGAAAGCGGGCGAAAGCCCGCCCCTTCAATGCTTATTGGCCACACAATTTCTCAAGATAAGGAACGGTTTTTGCCAAATTATCTATGGTTATTTGTTTGTTTATGGAAGCATAGTTCTTCTTATACAGCCATTCGTCCGCCAAGGCCGCCAAATCCCGCTGCCCGCGCAGATAGGCGATCACCAGGCGGCGGGGCAGTATTGCCGCGTAGAACCCGTACTTCGACGAATCTTCCGGGTTGTCCTGATAAATCATATGGCGGTCGATATAGGTTTCCACATCGTCGTAGGTATCAATCCACGCCACTTCCCGCAGCTTCTGATCCCAATAGGCCAGCAGCGCCTCTATCTCGGTTTCGGTTTTGTAGCTGACTGACGGGCCGGTGTGGTACCACATTTGGGTCAGGTAGTACTCTATATTCCCCCCTCCACCGGCAATCAATTGTTTTTTCTCGGTTTCTCCGTAAGTTAGGATGATATTGTCCAGCTCGTGCAGGTAAATACGCTCCATTTCTTTATCCGAGAGATACCACTCCAAGCACAGCCCGCTGTACTCGCCGTCTTTATAAATATCTTCGTAGTTGATGTATATCGTCTGCTGGCCGTTTGTCATCGGTTTGGCGTAGATGATGACGTCCGGTTCCAATTTTTTGCGTTTGTGTGTCTCGGTATTGAACAAATGCGGCGCGTATTCGAAGCCGTGGCGCGCCATCAGTTCGTCCACTTTGGGGCGGAAGTATTTGTAGAAGTCTTTGATGTTCTTCGGCAGGCCTCTGTTTTCCTGCCGCCATTTTTGTTCTTCGGCTTCGCGCTGCCGCCAGTATGCCGTGATTTCGTCTTGGGTTTCTTGGTCGGGGTATTCCCGGCCGTCGGGCAGCAGCAGGTAGCCGTTGGCGTCGTACAGTACGAGGCCGAGGCTTTCGCTGCGGCAGGTCAGTATCGGCATCAGCTCCAGATAATGTTCGTACAGTTCGAGTACGGCGCGGCTTTTCAGTTGTTCGGCTATTTGGGTTCCTATATCGGCGTAAGCGGCTTTGAAGTCGGCCGAGGCTTTGCCGCTGCGGGCGGCTTCGGCGATGTATCCGGCCAGTTTGTCAAACGCGCTTGTGTCCGCGCCTTGCGGCAGGGGTCGGTCGGCCCATTCGGAGACGATGCGGTGTGCCGCGTCGAAGCCGTCGGGCAGCATGGCCTGCGGGTCGGGGAAGTTTTGCGGGTTCCAAAGGTAGACGGGGTTGAGGGACATGGGTGTGCCTTTCTTGCGTTTGCGGGTGAGGTTGACGGTTGGCGACGTTTAAATAGGCCGAGATTGGTGTGTTTTGCTGTATAGTGAATTAACAAAAACCAGTACAGCGTTGGCTCGCCTTAGCTCAAAGAGAACGATTCTCTAAGGTGCTGAAGCACCAAGTGAATCGGTTCCGTACTATTTGTACTGTCTGCGGCTCGCCGCCTTGTCCTGGTTTTTGTTAATCCACTATATTTGTGGTTGTTTTGCGGGGATTTTATATTGATTTTTTGTTGTTTGTCCGCCATCGTTTCCGTTATTTAGGATGAAGGCCGTCTGAAAACTTGATGTGTCGGGTTTTCAGACGGCCTCTGTGTTGTCGGAGGCAGGTCAGTTTTTCCTCGCGGTAACGAATTGGGCGAGGCCGCGAAGGTGTGCGGCGCGGCTGCCGAAGGGTTCGAGTGTTTCGAGTGCTTCCGCCACGAGTGTTTCGGCGTATTGCCGTGCGGCCGACAGGCCCATGAGTTTGACGTAGGTCGGTTTGTCGTTGTCGGCGTCTTTGCCGGCGGTTTTGCCCAGTGTGGCGGTGTCGGCTTCGCAGTCGAGTACGTCGTCTATGACTTGGAAGGCGAGGCCGAGGCGGGCGGCGTAGCGGTCGAGGCGTTGCAGGTCGTGGTCGGTCAGGTCGGGACAGCTGAGGCCGCCGAGGGCGGCGGCGGCGCGGATGAGTGCGCCTGTTTTCAGGCTGTGCATTTGTTCGAGTTCGCTTTGGGTGATGCTGCGGCCGACGTTGGCGAGGTCTATGGCCTGCCCGCCCGCCATGCCGAGGCTGCCGGAGGCGCGCGCGAGGGTGGAGAGCATGTGCAGCTGGCGTTGCGGCGGCAGGGCGGTGGGACGGCTGAGGAGGTCGAAGGCGAGGGTTTGCAGTGCGTCGCCCGCGAGCAGGGCGGCGGCTTCGCCGTAGCGGATGTGGCAGGTGGGGCGGCCGCGCCGCAGGCTGTCGTTGTCCATGGCGGGCATGTCGTCGTGAACGAGGGAGTAGACGTGTATGAGTTCTATGGCCGCCATCGCGGCTTCGACGGCATCGGGAACGGCTTCGCCCAGTTCGGAGGCGGCAAGCACGAGCAGGGGGCGCAGGCGTTTGCCGCCGTCGAGGGCGGCGTAGCGCATGGTTTCGTGCAGGCTTTGCGGGAGTTGGTTTTCAGACGGCATCAGGCGTGCGAGCAGCAGTTCGGTTTGCGCCTGTGCCTGTGTCTGCCAGTGTTTGAGGTCGCTATTGTCCATCGGGGGCGAATTCCTTGATGAGGCCGTCTGAATCGAGGATGTGCAGTTTTTGTTCGACTTCGGCGAGTTTGTCTTGGCAGTATTTGACGAGGGCGCTGCCTTCTTGGTAGGCGGCAAGGGCGTCTTCGAGGGGCATGTCGGCGTTTTGCATGGCTTCGGTGAGGGTTTCGAGGCGTTTCATGGCCTCTTCGAAGGATTTGGGGGCTTTTTTCATGGCGGTGTTCGGGGGGGGGGTTCGGATGGGAAGAGGCCGTCTGAAACAGTTTTTCAGACGGCCTGACGGTGCTTGGTGCGCGCTAAATGCGCATGGGCATGACGATATATTTGAAGTTGGGGTTGTTGGGGATGGTGAACAGGGTGGAGCGGTTGGCGTCGCCGAAGGCAAGCTGGATGTCTTCGGCGTGGACGTTGCGCAGGATGTCCATGAGGTAGTTGATGTTGAAGCCGGCTTCGAGTTCGCCGCCCTGGTAGGCGATTTCGAGTTCTTCGCGCGCTTCTTCCTGTTCGTTGTTGCTGCACACGACGCTAAGCAGGCCGGGTTGCAGGTGCAGGCGGGCGCCTCTGAATTTTTCGTTGGCAAGGATGGCGGCGCGCTCCAAGGCACCGAGCAGGTTGGCGCGGTTGAGGACGAAGATTTTGTCGTTGTCGAGCGGGATGACTCGGTTGAAGTCGGGGAATTTGCCGTCGACGACTTTGCTGACGATGACGGAATCGTTGCAGCGGAAGCGCACCTGGTTGCCGAGCAGCTCGACGCTGACCTGCTCTTCGGGACGGTTGAGCAGTTTGAAGAGTTCGAGCACGGTTTTGCGCGGCAGGATAACTTCGGCCTTGGGCAGGTCGGCTTCGATGGCGGCGGCGGAGTAGGCGAGGCGGTGGCCGTCGGTGGCGACGAGGCGCAGCTGGTTTCCTTCGGTCTGCATCAGAAGGCCGTTGAGGTAGTAGCGGATGTCCTGCACGGCCATGCTGTACTGCACTTGGGCGAGCATGGTTTTGAGGGTTTCCTGCGGCAGGGAGAAGGCGGAGCTGACTTCTTCGCCGACGCTCATCAGGGGGAAGTCTTCGGCGGGCAGGGTTTGCAGGGCGAAACGGGATTTGCCCGCTTTGAGGGTGAGGCGGTTTTGCGCCCAGTCGAGGGCGACTTGCGCGCCTTCGGGCAGGGCGCGCAGGATGTCTTGCAGTTTTTTGGCGTTGGTGGTGATGCGGAAGTCGCCCGCTTCGCTTTCGGGGCCGACGGTGTTGATTTGGATTTCGAGGTCGGTGGCGAGGATGTTGGTCTGGCCGTGCGCGCTTTCGAGGAGAACGTTGGAGAGGATGGGCAGGGTGTGGCGGCGTTCGACGATGCCGGTGACGGCTTGCAGGGGTTTGAGCAGGCTGTCGCGGTCGGCTTGCAGTATCAGCATGGGTTTTCCTTATTTGATTTAAGAGAAAAGGCGGATTTTTGTTTTTCAGACGGCCTTTAATGTTAATAACTCTAATGTAGTGAAGCAACACGGAAAGATACAAGGCAGCAAGCCGCAGGCAGTACAAGTAGTACGGGGCAGGTTTTCTTGGCATTTCCAATGCCGTAGAAAACCGCCCTCTTCGAGCTAAGGCGCAGCAACGCCGTAGATTTTCGTGTTGGCTCACTATATTAAGAGGCCGTCTGAAAGCTCAGTTCTGTATCAGTATCAGCAGTTTTTCGTAGTCCTGCGCCAACTCGGGGTCTTCCTGCCGCAGCTTGGCAACGGCTTTGATGCCGTGCATGACGGTGGTGTGGTCGCGGCCGCCGAAAGCGTCACCGATAGCGGGCAGGCTGAGGTTGGTGAGATCTTTGGTGAGGCTCATGGCCACCTGGCGCGGGCGGGCGATGTTGCGCGTGCGCTTTTTGCCGAGCAGCTCGCTGATTTTGACGCGGTAGTGTTTGGCGACGGTGTCGAGTATCAGCTCGGCGGTAATGACTTTGTAGGCGCTGGCGACGATGTCCTGCAGGGCTTCGGCGGCCAGGTCGATGTCGATGGGCTTTTTCTGGAAGCGGCTGCTGGCTTCGACGCGCTTGAACGCGCCTTCGAGTTCGCGCACGTTGGAGCGGATGTGTTTGGCGATGAAGAAGGCGGCGTCTTCGCGCAGGGTCACACCGGCCGCTTCGGCCTTTTTCTGCAAAATGGCGACGCGCATTTCAAATTCGGGGGGTTCGAGTTCCAGCGTCAAACCCCAGGAAAAGCGCGATTTGAGGCGGTCGTCCATATCTTCGATTTTGGTCGGCAGCACGTCGCAGGTGAGGATAAGCTGTTTTTTTTCGGTGTGGAAGTGGTTGTACAGATAGAAGAATTCTTCCATCGTGCGGTCTTTGCCCTTGATGAACTGGATGTCGTCGATGATGAGCAGGTCGTATTGGCGGTATTGCTGTTTGAAGGTGTCGTAGTTGTTGCTGCGGAAGGCGCTCATCAGGCTGCGGATGTATTCGTCGGCGTGCATGTAGCGCACTTTGGCCTTGGGATTGTTTTTCAGCAGTTCGTTGCCGACGGCCTGCACAAGGTGGGTTTTGCCCAGGCCGGTGCTGCCGTAGAGAAAAAACGGGTTGTAGCTGCCGCCGGGTTTCTCGGCAATGGATTTGGCGGCGGCGGCGGCCATCAGGTTGCCCTTGCCTTCCACCAGCGTGTCGAAAGTGTATTCGGGCGACAGATTGGATTGGACGTGCGGCGCGTCGCGGTTGTCGGCGGCTTTCGCTTCGGCGGCGGGCGCGGGTGCGGCGGCGGGCGTTTCTTCGGCGGTTTTGGTTTTGCGCGGTTTGGCGGGCAGGTTTTTCAGACGTTCGGCCAGAATGTCCTGTGCGCTCTGTTTAGCGGCGGGCTTGGCCTGCGCCTGCGGCGCGGTTTGCGTTTCGGCGGTTTCGGCTGCGTCGGATTGGGAAACGGACGCGGCGTCTGCGCCGTTTTCAGACGGCCTTTCCGCCGCCATCGGATAAGACACGCCGCGCCCCGCTTTGAACACCAGCGGCGGCTGTGCGGGCGCAAGTTCGGCGCGCACGGCCTCGAATTTGGCGGCAAACTGGTTTTGCAGCATATTGCTGGCAAACTGCGTTTTGCCGTATACCACCCACGCGCCGCCCTCTTCGCCCACGGTCAGCGGCGCAATCCAAGTGTCAAACTGCTGCGCCGTCAGCGTTTCGTGCAGACGGCGCAGGCAAAGCGGCCAGAATTCGGCAAGCGTCATGGCGTTCATAAAGAAAAATCATCGAAAAATCATTTGGATAGGCGCAAAACCCCAAGTGAGCGCGCAAGAGCGGCGGATTATAGCGGAAATACGCCGCCGCCGCACGTGCCGCCCCGCGCGCGGCGGCGCAAAGCCTTGTTGCAAAAGGCCGTCTGAAAATGCCCGCACAGAGGCCGACCGCTTTATTTTGATTGACAAAAACGGCGATTTGGTTTGTAATCCCGCGTTTTTATTCCCAACCGATTGAGGAAACATCATGAAACGCACTTACCAGCCCTCCGTTACCAAACGCAAACGCACCCACGGCTTCCTCGTCCGCTCGCGCACCCGCGGCGGCCGCGCCGTTCTCGCCGCCCGCCGCGCCAAAGGCCGCAAACGCCTGGCCGTGTAAGCGGAGACTTTGTTGGAACGCTTCGGCAGGCAGTACCGCCTCTTGAAAACGGAAGAATTTTCTTCCGTTTTTGCTTTAAGGAAACAACTGCGCTGCACCCTGCTGCAAATTTCGTATTCCGAACCGGCAGAGCGCGGCCATGCGCGGCTGGGATTGGTGGTGTCGAAGAAAACCGCCCGCCGCGCCCACGAGCGCAACTATATGAAGCGCGTCATCCGCGACTGGTTCAGACGGCACAAGGCCGCCCTGCCGCCGCGCGATTTCATTGTGCGCGTGCGCCGCGCCTTCGGCCGGGGCGAAGCCGCCGCCGCATGCAGCGAACTCTCGCGTCTGCTGGCGGAAAAATTGTGATGTCCCGCCTGCTGCAACTGCTGATCCGGTTCTACCAATACTGCATCAGCCCGCTGGTTCCGCCGCGCTGCCGCTACACGCCGACCTGTTCGCAATACGCCCTTGAAGCCGTGCGCCGCTACGGCGCGCTCAAAGGTGGCTGGCTGGCCGTGAAACGCATCGCCCGCTGCCATCCCTGGGGCGGCCACGGCCACGATCCCGTGCCTTAGCGACTGTTAACAATCAGCATTGCGACAGTTTTCCCGTTTTTCCGATACGAAGGCACAGCGAAACAATGAACCGCCGCCCGAAAACCGTTTTCGTCGATGTCGACGACACCCTGCTGCGCAGCGCAGGCCGCGTGCGCATCCCGATTCCCGCCGCCGTCGAAGCCGTGAAACGGCTGGCCGCCGAAGGCGCGACGCTGTACTTGTGGAGCAGCGGCGGCGCGGATTACGCCCGCGAAGCCGCGCGTTTTTTGCAACTGGAACACTGCTTCGCCGCCTTCCTGCCCAAGCCCGACGTATACATCGACGATATGGCGGCGGGCGAATGGCGCTTCTGCCGCCACGTCCTGCCGCAAAACGCGCTTTATCTGTGCGACGAAACATAAACGCCGCATCTCCCTTTTCAGACGGCCTCCGCGCATTGAGGCCGTCTGAAAACGGATAAGGAACAAATATTTGATGCCGCCGCATAATCTGTTATGCTGCGGCACTTTGCGGTCGGCACACCGCCCGACAGCGGCGCAAAGCCCCCTTTTTTTTCAGACGGCCTTCCCGCCGTTATCCAGACCACACCACAGGAGCATCCGTATGGACGCCAAAAGAATGACCGTATTTTTTGCCGTTGCCCTGCTGATACTGCTGGGTTGGGAACAGCTGTTCCCCAGCCCGAAAGTGCAGCCCGCCGCGCAGCAGCAACAGGTGCAGCAAGCCGCCGCCGCGCCAACCGCCCTCAACCCCACCGTTCCCATCACGGTGACCACCGACACCGTCGCCGCCGTTATCGACGAAACCAGCGGCGACCTGCGCGGCCTCACCCTGCTCAAATACAACTCTGCCGACGACGAAAGCAAACCCTTCGTCCTCTTTGAAAACGGCCAAAGCGGCACCTACATCGCCCAGTCCGACCTTATCGACGAAACCGGCCGCAGCCTGACGCAGGGTTTGAGCTTCAAAAGCGCGAAAAAACAATACGCCCTCGAAAACGGCAAAGCCCAAGTCCGCCTCACCGCTGCCACCGCATCCGGCCTCGAAATCGCCAAAACCTACACCTTCACCCAGGGCAGCTACCTGATCGACGTGCGCTTCGACGTCACCAACCGCAGCGGCCGCCCCGTCAAAGCCGCCGCCGCCTACCGCGTGGTGCGCGACAACAAAACCCCCGCCGGACAAGGCTACTTCATGTCCAGCTACACCGGCCCCGTCCTCTACACCCCGCAGGGCGACTTCCAAAAAGTCTCCTTCGGCGACCTCGACAGCGACTTCGAAAAAGGCCGCGACCAGGCCGAATACGAGCGTAAAACGCAGTCCGGATGGGTTGGTATGAGCCAGCACTACTTCTTCTCGGCTTGGATTCTGCAACCGAAAGGCGGACAAAGCGTGTGTGCCACCGATGCTTGCCGCATCGAAATCAAACGCCGCAGCGACAACCTTTATTCCGTCGGCGTCATCGTTCCGCAACCCGAGCTGGCCAACGGCATGAAGCAGAGCTTCGGTATTTCCCTGTACGCCAGTCCGCAAACCACTTCCGCACTCGGCAAAATCGCCGATAATTTGGAATTGATTAAAGACTACGGCCGCGTACATTGGCCTGCAACCGGCCTCTTCTGGCTGATGGACAAACTGCACGGCTTTACCGGCAACTGGGGTTGGGCAATCGTCCTGCTGACCATTATCGTCAAAATAGTCCTTTTCCCGCTGAATAATGCCGCCTATAAATCCATGGCGAAAATGCGCGCCGTCGCCCCCAAACTCGAAGCCCTGAAAAAACAATACGGCGACGACCGCATGGCCATGCAGCAGGCCATGATGCAGATGTACCGCGACGAAAAAATCAACCCCTTGGGCGGCTGCCTGCCCATGCTGCTGCAAATCCCCATCTTCATCGGCCTCTACTGGGCGATCTTCAGCTCCGTCGAACTGCGCCAGGCTCCGTGGCTGGGCTGGATTACCGACCTGTCGCGCCACGACCCCTGGTTCATCCTGCCCGTGCTGATGACCGCCACCATGATGTTCCAAACCACCCTCAACCCGCCGCCGTCCGACCCGATGCAAGCGAAAATGATGAAAATCATGCCACTGGTGTTCTCCGTCATGTTCTTCTTCTTCCCCGCAGGGCTGGTGCTCTACTATGTCGTGAACAACATCCTGACCATCGCCCAGCAGATGCACGTCAACCGCAGCACCGAACAGCAGCGCAAAAACGGTGAAGTCGTGTCGTAAACCGCCGCCGCAAACCAAGAGGCCGTCTGAAAAAACCTGCGAAGCAGGTTTTTTCAGACGGCCTCAACCGTTTCAGACGGCCTCAACCGTTTCAGACGGCCTCAACCGTTTCAGACGGCCTCAACCGTTTCAGACGGCCTCAACCGTTTCAGAC
>NZ_JBKGTW010000053.1:0-12625 GCF_046546535.1 Neisseria sp. WLZKY-1 | reverse complement strand
ACGATTCAGGTACTGTTCGATCGGCTGCCAATCAATCACTTGATCCAACTTCAATAGTGGGAAGCGGTCGATGTGTTTGGCAATCATGGCTTGTGCGGTTTGCTGGAAGAAGGTGCTCATGGAAAATCCCCTAAATGTCTTGGTGGGAATTTAGGGGATTTGGGGGGATTTTGCAAAGGTCTCGGCCTGATGCGCTTGCGGCCGTCTGAAAGCGCGGTGAAAAGCAAAAAGCCGTCTGAAAACGGGAAAACGTGCTTTCAGACGGCCTTTTGCCGGCGGCCTTATTCGGGCTTTTTCGCCAGCATGGTGACGAATTTGAAGCGTATCGGGTTGCCCGCGTCGTCGGTGGCGTGCATGGCGCCGGGCTCTTCCTTGTATTCGACCATCTCCCAACCTGCGTAATATCCGCGCAGCTCGTTTTCGCGGAATTTGAAGGGGAAGGGCATGGGGCAGGGGTAGTCGGCGGTGTCCATGGCCGAGACGATGAGGTTGTAGCCGCCGCGCGCGGTGTGCTCCTGCATGTTTGCAATCACGTCGGGGACGCGGTCGGGGCGTAGGAACATGAATACGACGGTGGCGACGATAAAGTCGTAGGGCTCGTCGAGGGCGGCGGCGTTGATGTCGTAGCCTGCCACTTGCACGGGCAGGTTTTCCTGTGCCGCCATGTCGGAGAGCGCGTAGAGCGGGTTGGGGTTTTGGTCGACGGCGGTGACGTCGAAGCCTTTGAGGGCGAGATACAGCGCGTTGCGTCCCTGGCCGCAGCCCAAGTCCAGCGCTTTGCCGGGCGGAACGTGCGCGGCGGCGGCTTTCACGGCGGAGTGGGTGGCGGTCATGCCGTATTTTTTGTGGAAATAGTCGGCCTTGTCGCAATGAAATTCGAGCTGCACCGACAAATCGTCGCCTAAAGGCTCGATTTTGTGCCACTGCTGCGGCTCGATGGTGTGCACGCCGCTTTCGGGGGTGATTTCGACGGCGGACAACACATTGTCCGCTTCGTCCAGTTCGTAGAATTTCAGACGGCCTGACAAGACGCGCAGTTTGCCCCATGTGCCTTCCTGCGTGTTGTGGCGGGCGAGAAAGGCGGGCGGTACGGTGTCGGCACTCCACACGGGCATTTGTTTGTAGCAGATGAGATCGTTGTTCATAGCGGGCTTTCGTGAGGTGGAAGAAAGGCGGCATATTAAATTTTTCGGCGGCGGGGGACAAGAAAAGGCCGTCTGAAAACGCAGCTTCGGCGTTGCCGAAAGGGCTTTCAGACGGCCTTCATGCCGACAAACTCAGCGCCGCGCGATGTCGGGCGTATTGACGCGCACGTCTGCATTTTGCGCCCGCTGGCGCAGGGCGTGGTCGATGAGCACCAGCGCGAGCATGGCTTCGGCAATCGGCGCGGCACGCAGGCCGACGCAGGGGTCGTGGCGGCCGTGAGTGGCGATTTCCACCGCGTTGCCGTGGATGTCGATGCTGCGGCGCGGCGTGGCGATGGAGCTGGTGGGCTTGATGGCGATGCTGACGCGGATGTCCTGCCCGGTGCTGATGCCGCCGAGTATACCGCCTGCGTGGTTGGACAAAAATCCCTGCGGCGTGAGTTCGTCGCCGTGCACGCTGCCGCGCTGCGCCACCACGTCGAAGCCGTCGCCGATTTCCACGCCTTTCACGGCGTTGATACCCATCATGGCGTGGGCGATGTCGGCATCGAGGCGGTCGAACACCGGTTCGCCCAAGCCCACGGGTACATTACGCGCTTCGATGCTTAATTTCGCACCAACTGAATCCAGCGATTTGCGCACGCTGTCCATATAGCTTTCCAAATCGGCAATTTGCGATTGGTTGGCGGCGAAAAACGGATTTTGCGCGATAAATTCGTAGCCTTCAAAGGCGATTTCTTTTTCGCCAACTTGGGTAACGTAGGCGGTGATGTGCGTGCCAAACTGCTCGCGCAGCCATTTTTTCGCCACCGCACCTGCCGCCACACGGGCAGCGGTTTCGCGGGCGGAAGAGCGGCCGCCGCCGCGATAGTCGCGGATGCCGTATTTGTGCCAATAGGTGTAATCGGCGTGGCCGGGGCGGAACTGTTCGGCGATGTTGCCGTAGTCTTTGCTGCGCTGGTCGGTGTTGCGGATAAGCAGCATGATGGGCGTGCCGGTGGTTTTTCCCTCGAACACGCCCGAGACGATTTCCACTTGGTCGGCTTCGCGCCGCTGGGTAACGTGGCGGCTGGTGCCGGGTTTGCGCCGGTCGAGGTCGGCCTGGATGTCGGCTTCGCTCAATGCAAGATTGGGCGGGCAGCCGTCGATGATGCAGCCCAAGCCCGCGCCGTGGCTTTCGCCGAAAGTGGTTACGGTGAAGAATTGTCCGAAAGTGTTGCCTGCCATGTTTTGCTCCTGTGCGGCGGGGTGCGTCAACGCCAAATTGGCGGATTCTAGCACGGCAGCCGTCTGAAAACAGAGATTGGAAAAATGGACATTGCGGATCAGATCAAGACAAATGACAAAAACAAATCAAAATTGACAAAAAAAAAAAAAATGATAATTCTGGCAAATTATAAATATATGGAAGATACTCAAAGCACCATGTCTATATTCCTTAATTTTGATATTGCACCTGAAACTTTCAGGCAAGAATATCTATACCAAAAACCAAAGTTGTTTAAGAATGCAGTAATAAACCTTGAAGCCGTATCATGGGATGAGATCAACGGGCTTTACCAACGTGCCAATCCTGCTGCTCCATTGTTTCATTTGCGCAAAAAAGGCGTGATTGTTCCCAAAGAAGAATATGTCGAAATATTTGATGACTTGGGAAATATCCGCCACCGTTTTATCAAACCCGTTATCTATGAACACATGCGTAACGGTGCGTCACTGATTTATAATCATATTAACAACGAACCGTTTTCAGACGGCATCGCCCGGCAAATCGGCGCATTAGCGCAGGCGCATACCGTAACCAGTGCCTATCTTTGCTTCGGTAGCGACGAATCCTACAAAAACCATTGGGATACGCGCGACGTATATGCCGTTCAGCTTGTCGGTAAAAAACGCTGGTATCTTTCCGCCCCTAATTTCCCACAGCCGCTGTATATGCAGCAAACCAAAGATTTGAATGTTACAGAACCCGATACTGTTGATTACGACATTGTGCTTGAAGCGGGCGATGTGCTCTACATTCCGCGCGGCTGGTGGCACAATCCGATACCGATGGGTTGCGAATCTTTCCATCTTGCCGTTGGTACATTTCCGCCCAACGGCTATGACTACCTTGAATGGCTGATGTGGAAAGGACAAGGCAAAATTCCCGAAATTGAAAGCCTGCGCCATAGCTTTACAAACTGGCAAACCGATAAAGAACGTCTTGTTGATGTCGCTGAAAAAATTGCCTGCATCATCTGTTCGCCTGAACGCTACGCTGCCTTTTTGGAAGAATTTTTAGGCAAGAAGCGCACCGACAGCATATTTAATTTGGAAAAATTTGCCAATCCTCAAGCCTCCATCCTTACAGACGACCTTAAAGTCCGCCTGAATACCGTTAACGCATCGACTGCGAAACAGGGGCTTCTGATTGCCAACGGTACGAAAATTAACGCGCAAGGAGCAGGATGTGAAGTTTTGGCTTTTATCTCCACGCATCAACCGGTTGCCATTAGTAAGGTACTGGCGCAGTTCGATGCCGCCAAGCATGAGGAAATCAGAGAGCTTTTGACGCGATTGGCCGATTTGGATGCGGTGGAGGTTTTCTGAAATGGAATATTGGACTTTTTTTATTGTGAAATTTATTTATTTTATGTTTGTTTCTTTAATAGTGTTCTTGTTGTTATTTAGTATGTATTTTGGAAAAGATGTTGTATTATCGATAACAGGTGTATTAAATATCTTATTTGGATCATTTTTAGGTGCATTTCTTGGTTCAATATTTGAAACATTATCTAGATATATACAAGAAGATGTAAAATAGAAGCTAAATTAAAATTTATTAATATAATATTAAGGATTATTAATGAAAGAATTGAGCATTAAAGATCTATGTTTGGTTGTTGCTGGGGCATCTCGCGGTTTCGGCTTGACGGTGGCTTTCAGACGGCCTTAAAGGCCGTCTGAAAAAGGGGCGGGACTGTGTTTTAACTTCGTTGGAGCTGCGCTTTCAGACGGCCTCAGGTGCCGGTTCGTCGGGACAGCCGCCGCCGACGTAGAGCGACAGGTTGTGGAAGGCTTCGAGGGTGTTGCGGTGGCCGATGCTGACGATGATGCTCTCGGGCAGGCTGCGGCGCAGGGTGGTGTAGAGGTGGGCTTCGGTGGGCTCGTCCAGCGCGGAAGTGGCTTCGTCGAGGAGGATGGCGGCGGGGCGGGCGAGGAGGACGCGGGCGAAGGCGATGCGCTGCTGTTCGCCGGGGGAAAGCCGCTGCTGCCAGTTGTCTTCCTTGTCGAGCAGGGGGACGAGGTGGGCGAGGCGGCAGGTTTCGAGGGCGGCGGCAACGTCGGCGCGGCTGGCCTGCGGCGCGGGGTAGCAGACGGATTGCAGGAGGCTGCCCTGCGGCATATAGGCTTTTTGCGGCACGAACATGATGTTTTCCTGCGGCGGGCGGACGATGCGGCCGCTGCTGCCGAAGGGCCAGAGTCCGGCGAGGGCGCGTAAGAGGGAGGTTTTGCCGCAGCCGCTGGCGCCGCGGATGAGGACGGCATCGCCGGGGCGGGCGGTGAAGCTGACGTTGGCCAGAAGAGTATCGCCGTTGTGGCGCAGCAGGGTGAGACGGTCGAGGATGAGGCCGTCTGAAAGGGTTTCGGTGTCGGGTTGGTGTGCGGGGCGTTTGTCGTCCATGCTGTCCATAAAGCCGGCGATACGTTCGAGGCGGGCGCGGTAGACGGTGAAGTCTTTATAAAAATTGCGGAAGAAGGACATGGATTTTTGCAGACGGGCGAAGGATTGCACGGTCTGCTGCACGTCGCCGATTTTGATGTGTCCGGCAAACAGGCGCGGCGCCTGCAACATCAGGGGCAGAAGCTGCATGATTTGGCTGAAAACGTCGTTGAAGCCGCTGAGGGTGATGCTTTGGCGGGCGATGCGCCAGCGGTTGGCAATGATGGCGCGGAAGCGTTCGGAAAGCTGCTGCCGTTCGCGCCATTCGCCGTTGTAGAAGGCGATGCTTTCGGAGTGGTCGCGAATGCGTACGAGGGAGTAGCGGTAGTCGCCGTTGAGGTGTTCGTTTTCGTAGTTTGAACGGATAAGCGGGCGGCCTATCCACATGGCCAGCGCAGTAGCGGTGAGAATGGCGAGGTAGACGAGAAAGACGATGCCGTGCGGGATTTCGATGCCGAACACGGGCAGTATGCCCGCCAAGCCCCATAAGACGATGGTGAATTCTATGGTGGAAATCACCGAATTGAGCATGCCGCGCAGGAAGGTGATGGTAGAGACGATGAATTCCTGCGCGTCCATCTGGATACGCTGGTCGATGTTGTCGGGCGCGTCGCGGCGCATTTGCAGGCGGTGGTAGGTTTTGCCGGCCAGCCAGCGGCGGGTGAGGACGCGGTTGAGCTGTTCTGCCCATTTGATGGCCAGTGCCTGGTCGAGAAAGTCGTTGATGATGAGGTTGACCGATCGGATGAGCATCACGGCGGCGTTCATGAATACGGCCGTCCAGAACACGGCGGCCAGCCTGTCCTGCATGGCGCTGTATGCGCTGCTGTATAAGAAGGTGTTGAGGACGTACAGGCGCACTTCGGTGAGCAGCAGCACGATCATCAGGACGACGACGGCCGCCGCCGCCAGCGCGCCGCGTTTGCTCAGGCAGGGTTTGAGCACCTGCCAAAACTCGCGGCCGAAACGGGTGCGGCTTAAAAGGAGGGCGGCGAGGGCGGCGGCAAACAATACGCCGGCGAGGGTTTGCAGCAGCCACAGCGGCGAGGCGGCCAGTTCGGTTTGCCATTTTTGCGTTTGGGCGAGGATGAGCGGGGATGTGTGCATGATGATACGGTTCTGTTTGAGGTCGTCTGAACGCGAGGTTCGGAAACGTCATTCCCGCGTAGGCGGGAGCGGCCTTGCTGTGTTTGGGCGTGTTGACAATCAACATTTTGGCGGCTTTTACGTCCTAAAACGGCATCTGCCGCGTTGAAAACACTCGCCAATGGACGGCATTGGCTCGCGTTTTCGCCTTGTATCTGCCATTTTATGCCGCAAAATCCGCTTTAAAAGTTGAATGTCAACGCGCCCTAGGGAAAAAGGGCGGCAATGATAAACCGTCTTATTCAAGCGGGGCGGTTTTTTACCTTTGCGGGGCAGAAAGGCCGTCTGAAAACGGGTTTCAGGCAGCCTTTTGCTTTTCACTTCGTTGAAGCCGCGCTTTCAGACGGCCTCCACCGTCATTTCGGCGATGCGGCCGACGATGGCGGCGGCGGCTTCGGCCTTGCCGCAATGGGGCAGGACGGTTTCGCGGGCGGCGTCGATAAGGGTGATTTGGTTGCCCGCCTTGCCCATTGCCACGGCCACGTCGTTGGCGACAATCAGCGGGATGTTTTTTTTCGCGCGCTTGGCGCGGGCGTATTCCAAGATATTGCGGCTTTCGGCGGCAAAGCCGACGCAGAAGGGCGGATGCGGCAGGGCGGCGGCGGCGGCGAGGATGTCGGGGTTTTCTTCGAGTTCGATAACAGGCGGGCGGCCGCTGCCGTCTTTTTTCAGCTTGTGCGCGGCGGCGTTTTTCACTTTGTAGTCGGCTACGGCAGCCACGGCGACGAATATGTCGCTGTCTGCCGCGCGAGCCATCACGGCTTCGTACATCGCCTGTGCGCTGACGGCGGACACGGTTTCGTGCAGACCGGCGGGCAGGGCGGCCTGCATCTGGCCGTGTATCAAAGTGACCTGTGCACCGGCGGCACGGCAGGCGCGGGCGAGTTCGGCGCCCATTTGGCCGCTGGACAGATTGGTGATGCCGCGCACGGGGTCGATGGCTTCAAAGGTTGCTCCGGCGGTGACGAGCACTTTTTTGCCGCGCAGGGTTTTGGGCGTCCACAAATCGGCCAGCAGGTCGGCCAACGCGGCAGGTTCGGCCATGCGGCCTTCGCCCGTTTCGCCGCAGGCCAGATCGCCCGCATCGGGCGGGAAGACGGTGAGGCCGTCTGAAACGAGCTGCGCGATATTGCGTTGGTTGGCCGGATTGCGCCACATTTCCACGTTCATCGCGGGGGCGACGGCCAGCGGGCATTTGCGGGCGGCGGCGAGGTTGGTGAGCAGGTTGTCGGCAATGCCGTTGGCGATTTTGGCGAGGGTGTTGGCGGTGGCGGGGGCGATGAGGAAGGCGTCGGCCGCGCGGGTGAGGCGAATGTGCGCCATGCCGTCGGCCGCTGCGCCGTCGTGCGTTTCGCTCAAAACGGGGTTGCCGCTGAGGGCTTGGAAGGTGAGCGGGGAGACGAACTCGGCGGCGGCGCGGCTCATGGCGACGCTCACTTCGTGTCCCTGTTTTTTTAATAGGCGCACGAGTTCGCAGGATTTGTAGGCGGCGATGCCGCCGCTGACGCCGAGCAGGATGTGTTTGGGCATGGTTGGGTGTCCGCAGGTAAAATGGCGCGCATTATATAGCCATTTCAAAGGGGTGTTTTTTTATGAAGAAACTCATCATCACCGGCCACACGCGCGGGCTGGGGCGGGCGTTGGCGGAACTGTATCTGCAACGCGGTTGGCAGGTTTTGGGCTTGGCGCGGGGCAGGGCGGACATGGTTTCGCCCAAGCTGCGGCAGGTGCGGATCGATTTGGCCGACGGCGCGGCTCTGGCGGCTTGGCTTTCAAGCGGCCTCTTGCGTGATTTTTTGGCAGACGCGGGTAGCATCCTGCTGGCGAACAACGCGGGCACGGTGTCGCCCAATGCCCTGCTGGGGCGGCAGAGGCCGTCTGAAACCCTGTCTGCCGTGGCTTTAAACGTAACTGCGCCGCTGCTGCTGGCCAATGCGGCTCTGGCGGCGCGGCCTGCGCGTGTGCCGCTGGACATCCTGCACATCGGCAGCGGCGCGGGGCGCAAAAACTATCCGGGTTGGAGCGTATACGGCGCGACCAAAGCCGCGCTCGACCACCACGCTCGCTGCGTGGCGGCGGAAGGACACGAAAACGTACGCATCACCTGCCTCGCCCCCGGCGTGGTCGATACCGCCATGCAGGGCGAAATCCGCGCCGCCGACGAAGCCGATTTCCCCATGCGGCCGCGTTTTGCCGCGCTGAAAGAGGGCGGCGGTTTGCAGAGCGCGGAAGAAACGGCGGCGAAAATCGCCGCCTATGTCGAGTCCGCACGCTTCGGAGAGGAAGCGGCGGCGGACATCCGCGATTTTTGGCACTGAGGCCGCAGCGGAAACAGAGGCCGTCTGAAAGTGCGAAAACCGCTTTCAGACGGCCTCAAAGCCTTTTGTGTTAAAATCGCGCGTTATTTTTGTCTCCCCATTCCCCACGCCATGACCGACGATACCATCCGCCACGACCATAAGTTTGCCCTCGAAACCCTGCCCGTCAGCCTTGAAGACGAAATGCGCAAAAGCTATCTCGATTACGCCATGAGCGTGATTGTCGGCCGCGCGCTGCCCGATGTGCGCGACGGTTTGAAGCCGGTGCACCGCCGCGTGCTTTACGCCATGCACGAGCTGAAAAACAACTGGAACGCCGCCTACAAAAAATCGGCGCGTATCGTCGGCGACGTCATCGGTAAATACCATCCGCACGGCGATTTAGCGGTTTACAACACCATCGTGCGCATGGCGCAGGATTTTTCAATGCGCTACGTCTTAATCGACGGTCAGGGTAACTTCGGTTCGGTTGACGGCGACGGAGCCGCGGCCATGCGTTATACCGAAATCCGCATGGCGAAAATCGCCCACGAAATGCTGGCGGACATCGAAGAAGAAACCGTCAATTTCGGTCCGAACTACGACGGCAGCGAACACGAACCGCTGGTGTTGCCTACCCGCTTTCCCGCGCTGTTGGTCAACGGCTCGTCCGGTATCGCCGTCGGTATGGCGACCAACATTCCGCCGCATAACCTCACCGACACCATCAACGCCTGTCTGCGTCTTTTGGACGAACCGGAAACCGAAATCGACGAATTAATCAATATCCTGCAAGCCCCCGATTTCCCGACCGGCGCAACCATCTACGGCTTGAGCGGCGTGCGCGAAGGCTATAAAACCGGCCGCGGCCGCGTCGTCATGCGCGGTAAAACCCATATCGAACCGATAGGCAAAAACGGCGAACGCGAAGCCATCATCATCGACGAAATCCCGTATCAGGTGAACAAAGCCAAGCTGGTGGAAAAAATCGGCGAACTGGTGCGCGAAAAAACGTTGGAAGGCGTATCCGACCTGCGCGACGAATCCGACAAATCCGGTATGCGCGTCGTTATCGAATTGAAACGTAACGAAAACGCCGAAGTCGTTTTAAACCAGCTCTACAAACTCACCCAGCTTCAAGACAGCTTCGGCATCAATATGGTCGCCTTGGTTGACGGTCAGCCGCGCCTGTTGAACCTGAAACAGATTCTAGCGGAATTCCTGCGCCACCGTCGCGAAGTCGTTACCCGCCGCACCCTGTTCCGCCTGAAAAAAGCGCGTCATGAAGGCCATATCGCCGAAGGTAAAGCCGTCGCATTGTCCAATATCGACGAGATGATTCGATTGATTAAAGAATCCGCCGACGCGCCTGAAGCCAAAGAAAAACTGTTGTCCCGCGCATGGCGCAGCGGCTTGGTGGAAGACATGCTGAGCCGTACCGACCTCGACCTGCGCATGGCACGCCCCGAAGGTCTGCCCGCCAACCTCGGCTTACAGGAACAAGGCTATTATCTGAGCGAAATCCAGGCCGACGCCATCCTGCGCATGAGCCTGCGCAACCTGACCGGCCTTGACCAAGAAGAAATTGTCGGCGACTACAAAAACATCATGGCAAAAATCATCGACTATTTGGACATTTTGGCGAAGCCGGAACGCATCACCCAAATCATCCGCGAAGAATTGGAAGAAACCAAAACCAATTTCGGCGACGAGCGCCGCAGCGAAATCAACCCGTTCGGCGGCGACATTGCCGATGAAGATCTGATTCCGCAACGCGAAATGGTCGTTACCCTGACTCACGGTGGCTATATCAAAACCCAGCCGACCACCGACTATCAGGCGCAGCGTCGCGGCGGACGCGGCAAACAGGCGGCTGCCACCAAAGACGAAGACTTCATCGAAACCCTGTTCGTTGCGAACACGCATGACTATTTGATGTGTTTCACCAACCTTGGCAAGTGCCACTGGATTAAGGTTTACAAACTGCCTGAAGGCGGACGCAACAGCCGCGGCCGCCCGATTAACAACGTCATCCAGTTGGAAGAAGGCGAAAAAGTCAGCGCCATCCTCGCTGTGCGCGAGTTCCCCGAAGACCAATACGTCTTCTTCGCCACCGCGCAAGGCATGGTGAAAAAAGTCCAGCTTTCCGCCTTCAAAAACGTCCGCAGCCAAGGCATCAAAGCCATCGCGCTCAAAGAAGGGGACTACCTCGTCGGCGCCGCCCAAACCAGCGGCTCGGACGACATCATGCTGTTCTCCAACTTGGGCAAAGCCATCCGTTTCAACGAATACTGGGAAAAATCCGGTAACGACGAAGCAGAAGATGCCGACATCGAAACCGAAATTTCAGACGACCTCGAAGACGAAACCGCTGACAACGAAAATGCCCTGCCAAGCGGCAAACACGGCGTGCGTCCGTCCGGTCGCGGCAGCGGTGGCCTGCGTGGTATGCGCCTGCCTGCCGACGGCAAAATCGTCAGCCTGATTACCTTTGCACCAGAAGCCGCACAAAGCGATTTGCAAGTGCTGACCGCCACCGCCAACGGTTACGGCAAGCGCACCCCGATTGCCGATTACAGTCGTAAAAACAAAGGCGGACAAGGCAATATCGCCATCAACACCGGCGAGCGCAACGGCGATTTGGTCGCCGCAACCTTGGTCGGCGAAACTGACGACCTGATGCTGATTACCAGCGGCGGCGTCCTCATCCGCACCAAAGTCGAACAAATCCGCGAAACCGGCCGCGCCGCGCAAGGCGTGCGCCTGATTAATCTGGACGAAGGCGAACAGCTCGTCAGCCTCGAGCGCGTGGCCGAAGAGCCGGAAGACCTCGCCGACGCCGCCGAAAACGACAGCACCGCGCCCGAAAACGGCGCACAAGACCCGGGCGCGGCGGAATAAGCTCCGCGCAGACAAAAGGCCGTCTGAAAAAACCTTTTCAGACGGCCTCTCACTATAAATTCCATCCCCCAAAGAGCAGGCGGCCAATGAAAAGCAAAGAATTTATCCGCAACCTGATGGCGTACATCAAAGAACATTACCAACACCCCGATGCCGTGTTTCTCAAAGAAGAGCTGAAATTCAAGCAGGGCAAATATGAATACGCCTATTTGGCTTTTGAGCATTCAAACATCGCCTGCTTTATCACGCCCGACTGCGCCACCGTCCGCCCGCCCAAACGCCTGTTCCGCGCCGTGGACACGCGCCCAGCCGTGGGCAAACTCGCCGCCGCACTGGATGCCGTGTTGCGCAGCCATCCGCACATCAGCGATATCGAATGGCAGGACGGATAGCCGCGCAGATCGCGCACCAATGCCCGACCTGCCGAACTGTGGAACATTTGCAGCACGGCAGCCAAAACCCCGTTACCAAACCAATCCCATGAAACAAATCCTCTCCCCGTACAATACGCAGCTCAAACACCTCGCCAAACTTGTCAAATCGGCCAAATACCGCCGCGAATGCCGGCAAACCGTGCTCGAAGGCGCGCACCTGCTCGATGCGCTGCTGCAAACGGGCGCGCGGCCGCAGCAGGTTTATGTGGCGGCAGACCGTCTGGACGACGGCGAAATCCAAGGACTGCTGGCGCGTCTGGCGCAGGAGGACGTAACGGCGGTTGGCGGCGGCCTGCTGGCGAAAGCCTCCGCCCTGTCCGACGGCGGCGGCCTGCTGGCTCTGGCCGAAATTCCCGCAGCCGCCGCCCCGCCGCAGAACGGCGACTGCGTCGTTCTCGAACGCATCCAAGATCCCGGCAATATCGGCACCATCCTGCGCAGCGCGGCGGCGGCGGGCGTGAAAAACGTGGTGCTCGGCTGCGACTGTGCCGACGTCTGGTCGCCCAAAGTCCTGCGCGCGGCGATGGGCGCGCATTTCCTGCTCGGCCTTTATCCTGACACCGATCTGGCGCAATGGCTGCCGCTCTACCGCGAACCGCTGCGCGTAACCGCCCTCGATGAGTCGGCGCAAAGCCTCTACGCCCTCGACCTGCGCCGCCTGTGCGGCTGGCTGTTCGGCAACGAAGGCAGCGGCGTGTCCGACGAAGCGCGCCGCGCCGCTGCCGGCTCGGTCGTTATCCCGATGGCGGGCGCAACCGAGTCGCTCAATGTGGCGATGGCCGCCACGGTCTGCCTGTTCGAGCAGATGCGCCAGCGGCTGTAAGCGTCTGTTGCGGCGGATAGGAAAGGCCGTCTGAAAAAACCTGCGAAGCAGGTTTTTTCAGACGGCCTCATTCAGACGGCCTCATTCAGACGGCCTCATTCAGACGGCCTCATTCAGACGGCCTCATTCAGACGGCCTCATTCAGACGGCCTCATTCAGACGGCCTCATTCAG
>NZ_JBKGTW010000052.1:0-12737 GCF_046546535.1 Neisseria sp. WLZKY-1 | reverse complement strand
TCTGCAGCAGGTTTTGCGCGTCTTGGCGTGCGGTTTTGCCGTTGCCCAGCGCGATTTCCAGCAGCTTGGGAATATAGGCTTTGGGGATGGCGGGAAACTTGGCGAGCATGGCGATGGCTTTGTCCGCCTGCAGTTTGCGCCATTCGTTTTCAGCGCGCGAAGGAATCATACCGAGTGCTTCGTCGATAAAGTCGCTGTGTTCCATAAAGAAGGGGACAACCAATTCGGGACGGGAAACGAATTCGGGCAGGCTGCGGGCGTAATACAAACCTCTCAAATAGGCTTCGGCGATGTCGCGCTCGACTTTTTCCCGAACCACGCCGATATCGACTGCCGCCTGCGCCAGCTGGCGCAAATCGAGATGCTCGAAATGCCACACTAGCAGGCCGTATAAAAACAGGTGGTCGAAATCGATGTAATCGTAGTAGCCGCTTTCCAGGCGCAGGGCGTGGTGCAGGCCGTATTCGGGCAGGTTTTGCAAGGTTCTTTTGTAGGTCAGGATTTCGCGCAGAAAGACATAGCCGCCGTTTTCGATGCGCTCTTGGGCTTCGGCTTTGTTCATGCGGCAGCCTTGGGCATAGGTGTTTATCCAGCGCAAGAGTTCGGCGGGCACTTTATCGTTGTAGTGCTTGCGCCATTTTTTGTATTCGTCCTGCGCCCAATGGGATTTGTAACTGGCAGTTTTGGTTTCTTCGATTTCGCACTCGGCGGCCTGACGTTTTTTCTCCATTAAATCACGGGCGTTTTGTTCCAATACAGGCAGGATGCTGTCGGGGATGTCGGTCTGCACCAGCGGCTCAAACGGCTGGGGCGCGTATTCGGTATCGTCGGCTTCGGCCATGCCGTCCAAACGGCTTAAGGCAGCCTGAATGCTCTCACGCACCGGTTTGCTTTTTTCTGCATCCAAAGCGGCGGCCAGCGTGCTGCGGCTGCCTTCGCCGCCGCGTGCCAGCAAATCGACGGCCGTGCTGCGCTGCTTGGGCGTGCCGTTGGCCAGCAGAGCGGCCAGATGTTCGCGGGCTTCTTCGGCTTTCAGGCTGCTTGCGGCTTCTTCGGCCGCTTTGCGCACCTGCTTGCTGCCGCTGGCGCACAGGGCAACAACCAGCTTGGGCTGGCTGTGCAGAAATTCGGCGTTTTCCCGGCCGAATTCGCAAAGAAACACATACTGCCCGCCCGCGCCCATGGCGGTAACGGTGTCATACAGCTCGGCCGGATGCGCCTGCAGAAATTCGGGGATGCCTGCGGGCTTGCGGAACAGGTCGTTGCCGTCGTCCCAGTCGTACTTACTTAATCCTTCGCGTTCAAACAGGGTTTGAATCAGCACGTTTTCAGGCTGCGCCACGTCTTCCGAGCGCAGCAGATCGAGCAGTTGTTCCATTGTCCAGCGGTGTTTCTGGTCTTTGGACAGATTGCTGCTGCCTTCGAAAGTAACGTAAAAATCAATCATCAGATAGAGAAACCACGCGGGCGCAAGCGGCGCGGTGTGGGTGAACCCGTATTCTTTGCCCGCAGCGTGCAGCAGCTTGCCCAGGCGCACGATTTGCTCGTTAGTAAAGCGGCCGAACAGATCGGCATACAGATGGGTGCGGGCAATGTGCGCCTGTCTGCTCTGCTCGGTTAGCTCGTAATACCAAGGGGAAAAACGGGCGGGCATATCCAGCAGCAGCGCGGCTTCGCCGTCGGGCTTGCCCTGCAATTCCAACAGCAGCGCGGCTTCGCCGCCCGAGAGCACATATTCGGCGGCACGCTCCGGCCAATCCGCCCCGTATTGGGCCAGCGGCTTGAACGCGGCCAGCAGATAATCAAGCGTGGACGCGGCTTTGTCTTGGCTTTTGAAAAAAGCGGCGAATTTTTCGGGAAGAGACATGGTATTTTTCCTTTATTTCGGGGTTTCAGGCTGCCTGTTCAGACGGCCTTTGGGGGCTTTAGTTTCGTTGGAATAACGTTTTCAGGCTGCCTTCACAGGCCGTCTGAAAGCAGCCTGAAAACGACAGAGCAACCGCGTCCCCTCTCCTGCTCGCGGGGGAGGGAGTAAAGTGCGCGGTGGAATGGGCGGTTTCAGACGGCCTTTTACTTCGTCATTCCCGCGCAGGCGCACTACTGTCCGGAATAAAACCCCGCCACCCAAACAAAAAGGTTGCAGTCCAACGTTTTTACGGGTAAACCCCAGAGCGTCAACTCAAAAACATCGGAACTGCAACCATGTACAGCATAAGCCGCTTCCAGCAAATCATCAAGCCCGTTATGAACGGACGCTTCGCCCGCCATGTCCGCACACACAAAGCCGATAAACACAGCAAAGGCTTCGGCTGCCAAAACCTGCTGCTCTGTCTGCTCTACGCCCAGCTTGTGCGACTACAACTGGTGGGCCAAACTGGATGAAGCGGGCGCCTATTTCGTCACCCGGCTCAAAACCAATGCTGCCGTTGAAGTGGTCAGACACATCAAACCCACTGAACATGAAAACACCGGCGAAACCGTCCTGGCAGACGAATACATCCGTTTCACGCACCGCAAAAACAGCAGCCGCCCCAACCGCTGCCACGGAAAAATCCTGCGCCGCATCACCGTAAGCCGCCAAGGCAAAGAGCCGCTGGTTTTAGTGAGCAACAAGCTAGGCGTCACCGCACAGGAAATTGTCGGCACCTACAAAGCGCGTTGGCAGATTGAGCTGCTGTTCAAATGGCTCAAACAGCACCTGCAGCTCAAACGCTTTTTAGGCCGCAGCGCCAACGCGGTGAAACTGCAAATCCTGTGCGCGATGATTGCCTATCTGCTGCTGAAGCTGTACCAACAAAACGGCAGAACAGACCAAAGCCTGCACCTGCTGTGCACACGGATTGCGGGCAGCCTGTTTGAGCGGCCGCAAACGCTGTATGCCCGCTACGCGCGCCGAAGGCGGGAAAGGCTTGAACTGGCGCGGATGTAGGGGGTGTTGTTTTGAAATCAAGTGCTTGGCGTGTTGATTTGTATGGGTTATTTATTCCGGACAGTAGTGCGCCTGCGCGGGAATGACGTTGTTTAAAGTCGCAGTAGGTCAGGAATTTATGCCCGACAAATCCCGTTTGCAATGTCGGGCATAAATTCCAGACCTACTGCTGCTGACAAAAACCGACACACCCCCGTGCTATCATCGCCGCTTTTCCACCACACACAGGAGCGCATGATGCCTACCCCCGAACTCACCCTTTACACCACTCCCTTTTCGCGCGGCACCTATGCCGTGTGGATGCTCAAAGAGTGCGCCGCGCCGTGCAATATTGTGGCGCTGTCGGCTGACCAGCTGCACGAAGCGGACTATCTGGCCGTCAATCCCTTGGGCAAAGTGCCCGCACTTAAAGCCGGCGGCACCATACTCACCGAAACCATTGCCATCATCACCTATCTGGCCGAGCAGTTTCCCGAGAAAAACCTGATTCCCGCCGCCGGCAGCATCGAGCGCGGCGAATACTACCGCTGGCTGTGCTTCAGCATCCAGCTCGAATACGCGCTGATGAACCGGTTTTTCGACATCAAATCAAACCATGAAAAATTCCGCAGCGGCATCGGCTACGGCAGCTATGACGAAGCCGTCGCCCTGTTGCGCGAACATCTGCGCGGCCGCGACTATATCGTCGGCAAGCGCTTCAGCGCGCTCGATCTCTATTACAGCGCCCTGCTGCTGCACTTTAGCCGCAATATGCAGGTGCTCGATGCCGATCCGGTGTTCGCCGCCTATATCGAACGCCACACCGCCCGTCCTGCCTTCGCCGAAACCATGGCTTGGGCGCAGCAGGCGGCGGCGCAGTTGGGCGGATAGGCCGTCTGAAAAAGCCCAAGCAGCCCGAAGACCCTGCCAACGGGGTTTCGGGCTGCTTTTTTGCGTTTGCGGCTGTCGGAATCAGATTGGCTTTTTCAGACGGCCTGTCACAGTGGCGGCCTGCCGTTTGCCGCGCGGGCGGATAGGCCGTCTGAATCGCGGATGCGGGCAGGGAAAAGGCCGTCTGAAAAACTTTCAGACGGCCTTTGTATATTCGGCTGCGGCTCAGATCAGGCCGTGTTCGAGCAGTTTTTTACGCAGGGTGTTGCGGTTGATGCCGAGCATGTCGGCGGCTTTGGACTGGTTGCCGCCGCATTGCGCCATCACGACTTGGAGCATGGGTTTTTCCACTTGGCGCAGCACCATGCCGTAGACGTTGGCGGCGGGTTCGCCGTCGAGCGTGCGGAAATACTGGTGCAGGTTTTGTTCGATGCAGTGGGCGATGTCGGTGGTTCGGTTCGGCATGGTACGCTCGTCTGAATGGTTTTTTAGTTTGTTGCGCCGCGTGGCGGCAGCCCGTAAATGTCAGGCGCTATTGTAAGCAAAAAAAGCGGTTTGTAACAGTTCTTTAAATTTTGTTAGCCGAAGCGGCCGTTTCAGACGGCCATAAGCCGCTTTGGCGCTCGGGAGCGGCGGCGAGGAAGGCGGCGACGGCGTCGTATTGGGCGTCGGCGCTGTCGAGGGCGTTGGCCTGTTTGCGCAGGGCGGCGCCGTCGGCGAAGGGGGCGGTGTACCAGCCAATGTGTTTGCGGGCGATGCGTGCGCCTGCGGTGTCGCCGTAGAAGGCGTACATGGCTTGGAGGTGCTGCAAAAAGGCGTCGGCGGCCGTCTGAAAGGCGATGAGGGAGGGCGGCGTGCCGTGTTGCAGGAAGTGTTTGATTTCGGCGAAAAGCCACGGCCTGCCCTGTGCGCCGCGCCCGACCATTACGCCGTCGGCGCCGGTTTGCCGCAAGACGGCGGCGGCTTTTTCGGCGCTGGTAATGTCGCCGTTGACCCACAGGGGGATGGAGATGTCTTGCCTGACTTGGGCGATAAGCTCGTAGGAGGCGTCGCCTTTGTACATTTGCTCGCGGGTGCGGCCGTGCACGGCGAGGGCGGCGATGCCTGCCTGTTCGGCCATTTTGGCGATGGTGCGGATGTTTTTGTTGTTTTCGCAAAAGCCGAGGCGGGTTTTGAGGGTGACGGGCACGCCCGCCGCCGCGACGACGGTGGTCAGGATGTCGCCGACCAGTTTTTCGTTTTGCAGCAGGGCGCTGCCCGAGAGCACGTTGCAGACTTTTTTCGCCGGGCAGCCCATGTTGATGTCGATAATCTGCGCGCCCTGTTCGGCATTGTAGCGGGCGGCTTCGGCCATGCGCTGCGGGTCGCTGCCGACGATCTGCACGGCGCGGACGCCGTCTTCGCCGGAGAAGTCGCTGCGGTGCAGGCTTTTTTTGGTGTGGCGCAGCGAGGGGTCGCTGTTGAGCATCTCGCTGACGGCGTAGCCCGCACCGAAGCGCCGCGCCAGTTGGCGGAAGGGTTTGTCGGTGATGCCCGCCATCGGCGCGAGGGCGGCGGGGGTTTCGATAATGTAGGGGCCGATGGAAAACATGGGATGCGGGTGCCAAAAAAAGGGCGCGATTATATAGCGGAAGGGCGCTGCGGGGTTTGCAGGCCGTCTGAAACGCCGTTTTCAGACGGCCTGCCGCACCGAACCGCATACCGCACCCGAATAAAGCCGCAACACGGCCGAACCGTAGCCTTCCCGCGCCGACCCGCTATACAATCCGCCCCTTTTTCAGACGGCCTCCCCATGAAACGCACACCGAAAATCATCTTCTTCGACATCGACGACACCCTGTGGATCAAAGACGAGCAGCGCATCCCCGACAGCACCCGCACGGCCTTAGGCCGTCTGAAAGAGCGCGGCATCGCCGCCGCCATCGCCACCGGCCGCCCGCCCTGCCTGATTCCCGACCCCATCCGCGCCTTAATGGCCGATGCCGCCATCGACATCCTCGTCGCCATCAACGGCCAATACGTCGAACGCAGCGGGCAAGTGCTGGCCGAGTTCCCCCTCAGCCGCAGCGAGCTGGATGGCACTACCGCCCACCTGCGCCGCCTCGGCATCGCCTACGCCTACGAATCCGCCCGAAAAATCAGCGTCCCCGCCGACAGCCGCGAAATGCAGGCCGCCCTCGGCTCGCTCTCCATTCCCTATCAAACCGGCGAAACCGACCCCGATATTCCCGTCCACCAAATCCTCGGTTTTTACGACGAAAGCCGCGCCGAAGCCGTCGAATCGGGTCTGCCCGACAGCCTGCGTACCACCCGCTGGCACACCTTCGGCGTCGACATCCTGCCGCGCCGCGGCTCGAAAGCGCGCGGCATCCGCACCGTGCTCGACAGCCTCGGCCTCGCCACAGACGACGCCATGGCCTTCGGCGACGGCCTCAACGACATGGAAATGATGCAGAGCGTTGGCTGCGGCGTCGCCGTCGGCAACGCCCACCCCCAACTCAAAGCCGCCGCCGACCACGTCTGCCCGCCGATACGCGAAGACGGCATCCTGCGCGGCCTCGCCGAACTGGGCGTGCTCGACTGACCGGACCGCCGGACGCAGACGAAAAAGGCCGTCTGAAACCCTTTCAGACGGCCTTTGCCCATTTGCTGCATGCGCGGCGCAACGGTAACATACGCCGCCTTATCCACCCTTTCAGACGGCCTGCCATGCAGCACATCACCGAACTCATCCGCAGCGAAACACCCTCCGCCGTGCGGGAAACCCTCGAATTCATGCTCTACGAATGCAGCCTTGACCAAGCGCCCGATGCGGCCGACGTCGGACAATGGCGCGGCATCCTGACACAGCGCGGCGGCAAATTCCTGCCGCTGGCGCAAATGTGTGCCGACTGGCTGGCCGAGGAAGGCGCATGAGCCTGCCGCGCAACAAATACACCCTCTTTGCCGCCCTCTGGTTCGCCGCCCTGTGGTTCGCACTGCTGCGCGAAAGCGGCAGCCACACGCCGCCGCCCTTTCCCCACTTCGACAAAGCCGCCCATTTCGCCGCCTTTTTCGCCCAATTCTGGCTGGCCGCACGCGCATGGAACGAAGAGTGCCGCCGCCCGCCGATACTGCACCTGGCCGCCGCCGCCCTCGTGCTCGCCGCCGCCACCGAAGCGGCACAGGCGCTGTTCACCCGCACCCGCAGCGCCGACCTGCTCGACGCCCTGGCCGACCTGTCCGGCACCGCCGCCGCGCTGTGGCTGGCAGACAAAGTATGGCGCAGCCGCAACGGACGATAGGGCACAAAGGCCGTCTGAAACCTCATCGGACAACAAAGTCCCCTCTCACGCCCGCGCGGGTGGGGGCTTGCGCTGCTGCGGCAACTTTTGCAGGGCATCGGCGCGAATGCAGTTCTGCGAACTGCCACCCCCTCCCCAACTCTCCCCGCGCGGGCAGGAGAGGGGGCGGATGCGCAGCGGAATCGGTAGTTTCAGACGGCCGCTGCGGCAGGAGGGCGCACGCGGTTTCCGTTCTCCGGCAGCCGTGCAGGCAGACTGTTTGAGCAGACGAAAGAAAGGCCGTCTGAAACCCCAAATCGGGTTTCAGACGGCCTTTGTGCATTCGGGAGCAAGGGATCAGCGCAGTTCGGCCAGCCAGTCGCGCGGTTTGAGGTAGTTTTGCAAACGCGCTTCGGTGCTACCCTCTTCGGGGGCATAGCCGTATTCGAAGCGCACCAAGGGCGGCAGCGACATCAAAATGCTTTCGGTGCGGCCGCCGCTTTGCAGGCCGAAGTGGGTGCCGCGGTCGAACACCAAGTTAAATTCGACGTAGCGGCCGCGGCGGTAGAGTTGGAACTGCCGTTCGCGCTCGCCGTAGGGCGTGTGTTTGCGGCGCGACACAATCGGGCGGTAGGCAGCGGCGTAGGCTTCGCCGGTTTGGCGGATAAAGTCGAGGCAGGTGGCGAAGTCCCAGCGGTTCAAATCGTCGAAAAACAGCCCGCCCGCGCCGCGCGTTTCGCCACGGTGCGGCAGGTAAAAATATTCGTCGCACCATTTTTTGTATTCGGCATAAAGGCCGTCTGAAAACCTGTCGCACAGGTTTTTCGCCGTTTGGTGCCAGTGCAGGATGTCTTCGTCGAAGGGGTAAAACGGCGTGAGGTCGAAACCGCCGCCGAACCACCACACGGGTTCGCCGCCCTGCGGGTAGGCGATAAAGCAGCGCACGTTGGCATGGCTGGTTGGCACATAGGGGTTGCGCGGGTGGATAACCAGCGACACGCCCGCCGCTTCGAAGGGCGCGCCCGCCAGCGCGGGGCGGGCGGCGGTGGCCGACGCGGGCAGCGACGCGCCCTGCACATGGGAAAAGTTCACACCCGCCTGCTCGAACACCGCGCCTTGTTTGAGCACGCGGCTCTCGCCCGTGCCCAGGCGGCTTTGCCAGTGTTCGCCGAGAAACACCGCGCCGTTTTCCTCTTCGGCTTCCAGCGCGGCGCAGATGTGGTTTTGCAGGGTACGCAATACGTTTAAGACGGCCTGAATGTCCATGTTTCTTTCCTTTTGTTGCGGTTGGCGGCGGATTATATAGTGAGTCAAAACAAGAAAGATACAAGGCGCAGCCACGCCGTAGGTTTCTTGTTTGGGCTCACGATAAGCGGAACGGGCGGGCGGTTTGCCTGTATCATCCGCCGCTTTCCCCACGGATACGGAACACGCCATGCCCCTCACCCGTCGCCGCTTCCTCGCCCTCGCCGCCGCGCTGGCCGCAGCCGCCTGCACCAAAACCGCCCGCCAAGCCGCCATTTCGCGCGGCAGCACGGTTTTGGCCTTGGGCGACTCGCTCACCTACGGCTATGGCGCGCCGCCCGAAGCCGCCTATCCCGTGCGCCTCGCCGCCATCACGGGCTGGACGGTCGTCAACGGCGGCGTGTCGGGCGACACTTCCGCGCAGGCTCTGGCACGTCTGCCCGCGCTGCTCAAACGCGCGCCCAAGCTGGTGTTGCTGGGCATCGGCGGCAACGATTTCCTGCGCCGCGTGCTCGAAAGCGACACCCGTCGCCATATCGGTGAGACTATCGCCGCCGTGCAGGGCGCGGGCGTGTCGCTGGTGCTGATTGCCGAACCGAAACCGAGCCTCGGCGCGCTGGTCGGCAGCCTGTCCGACCATCCGCTGTATGCCGGTTTGGCCGAAAAATACCGCGTGCCGCTGTTTGCCGACGGCTGGTCGCGCATTCTGAGCGACAACGCGCTCAAATCCGATGCCATTCATGCCAACGCCGAGGGTTATGCCCTGTTTGCCGAACGGTTGGCGGTGTTTTTGCAGAAGCAGGGATTTTGGCGCGGCTAAACCCTCCGCAAACCTTTTCAGACGGCCTTTCGGGTAAAATGCCGCGTTTTCACATTGAAGAGGCCGTCTGAAAACCTTTTCAGACGGCCTGAACGAAAGAGCAAACCATGAATCTACACCAAACTGTCGAGCGCGAAGCCGCCGCCGCCTTTGCCGCCGCAGGCATCGCCGATGCGCCCGTCGTACTCCAACCGGCCAAAAACGCCGATTTCGGCGACTACCAAATCAACGGCGTGATGGGCGCGGCCAAGCAGGCCAAGCAAAATCCGCGCGAGCTGGCGCAAAAGGTTGCCGACGCGCTCTCGGGCAATGCCGTCATCGAAAGCGCACAAGTGGCCGGGCCGGGCTTTATCAACCTGCGCCTCAAACCCGATTTTCTCGCCAAACACGTTCAGACGGCCTTAAACGACCCGCGCTGCGGCGTGGCCAAAAAAGACGCGCCGCAAACCGTGGTTATCGATTATTCCTCACCCAACCTCGCCAAAGAAATGCACGTCGGCCACCTGCGCTCCAGCATCATCGGCGACAGCATCTCGCGCGTGCTCGAATTTACGGGCGACACCGTCATCCGCCAAAACCACGTCGGCGACTGGGGCACGCAGTTCGGCATGCTGGTGGCCTATATGGTGGAACAGCAAAAAGACAATGCCGCGTTTGAACTCTCTGATTTGGAACAGTTTTACCGCGCCGCCAAAGTACGCTTCGATGAAGACGCGGCCTTTGCCGACACCGCACGCGAATATGTGGTGAAACTGCAGGGCGGCGATGAAAACGTGTTGAAACTGTGGCAGCAGTTTGTCGAAATCTCGCTCGGCCACGCGCAGGCGGTTTACGACACGCTCGGCCTGAAACTCACGCCGTCTGATGTCGCAGGCGAATCGAAATACAACCCCGAGCTGCAAAACACGGTGGACGATTTGGTGCAAAAAGGCCTGGCGGTAGAAGACGACGGCGCGAAAGTCGTGTTCCTCGACGAATTTAAAAACAAAGAAGGCGAACCGGCCGCGTTTATCGTGCAAAAACAAGGCGGCGGCTTTCTTTACGCCTCCACCGACCTGGCCTGCCTGCGCTACCGTGTCGGCACGCTCCACGCCGACCGCCTGCTGTATGTGGTCGACCACCGCCAAGCCCTGCACTTCGAGCAGCTTTTCGCCACCTCGCGCAAAGCAGGCTATCTGCCCGACAGCGTGAAAGCCGAATTTGTCGGCTTCGGCACAATGATGGGTAAAGACGGCCGCCCGTTCAAAACCCGTTCGGGCGACACCGTGAAACTGGTTGACCTGCTTGACGAAGCGGTCGAACGCGCCGCCGCATTGGTCAAAGAAAAAAATCCCGATTTGAGCGCAGACGACGCGGCGAAAATCGCCCAAACCGTGGGCATCGGCGCGGTGAAATACGCCGATTTGAGCAAAAACCGCACCAGCGATTACGTATTCGACTGGGACGCGATGCTCTCGTTTGAAGGCAACACCGCGCCCTACCTGCAATACGCCTACACCCGCGTACAAAGCGTGTTCCGCAAAGCGGGCGACTGGGACGCAGCGGCAGAGCTGACACTCGCTGAACCGGCCGAAAAACAGCTTGCCCTCGAGCTTTTGAAATTTGAAGACGTATTGCAAAGCGTGGCCGACACCGGCTACCCGCACTACCTCGCCGCCTACCTCTACCAGCTCGCCACCCTGTTTTCCCGCTTCTACGAAGCCTGCCCGATACTCAAAGCCGAAGGACAAACCCGCAACAGCCGCCTGCAACTGGCGCGGCTGACCGGCAACGTACTCAAACAGGGCTTGGATTTGCTCGGCATTGATGTGCTGGAAGTGATGTAAGGCGCGTTTAAAAAAGAGGCCGTCTGAAACCCTGAAATCAGGTTTTCAGACGGCCTTTCCTTTCAGACGGCCTTCTTGACCCATGCTGCCCAAACAGTCGGCAACATAGCCGCATCGCGTACTGCCTTTGCCTGCGCCGTTACCCCGCCGCCTTCACCCACCTTCCCAGCGTCAGCAACACCTTCTCCGCCGCCGCCAATTCTTCCGCGCTCAAATCCTGCGCCCATTCCGCCGCCTGCGCCATCCAGCGTTGGCGCACTTGGGCGAACACCGCCGCGCCGCGTTCGGTAAGCGAATAGAGTGGCGAACGTTTGTGCGCGGGGTTGTCGGCGGCAGCGACCAAACCGTCGGCCAGCAGCAGATTGAGCTGCTTTTGCGCGCCTTGGCGGCTCATGCCCATGCGTTCGCCCAGCTGCGGCGAGGTTTGCGCTTCGGCGGCGTGTGCCAGCGCGCCAAGCATTTGCCAGCGCGCCGAGGTCAGCCCCAAATCGGCGGCGAAACGGTCGCCCCACGCGAGCAGTAAACCGTTGGTGTAGAAAATTTCGGTGGTGATGCGGCTGAGGGTTTCGCTGTTTAACTGATTGTCCATGCTGTGTTTCCCAAATGATTTTGCGGCGGTGAGTTTAAAAAATGCGGAAAACGGTTGTCAAATAGTTGCGGTTTTCAAGCAAAATAATTTGACAACTGATTTCCATATTTGTAAACTGGTTTCCAAATTATTACGCGAAGGAAACCATGAAACCCGACACCCCGCAACGTTACGCCCCGTTCACCCGCTTTCTGCATTGGGGCATGGCTGCCTGCTATGCGTTTATGTTTGCCGGCGCACTGGCGTGGCATCTCAACGGCAGCCTGAAATTCCTGATTGCGCCGCACAAAGCCGTCGGCGTGCTGCTGCTGTTGCTCGCGGCGGTGCGTTTTATTTGGGCATTGCGCAACCTGCGCCGCCGTCCCGCAGGCAGCCTGAAAGTGAAGCTGGGGCATCTTGCCCTGTATGCGCTGATGTTTGCCGTGCCCGCCAGCGGCATGGCGCGGCAGTTTCAAGCACCGCTCGGCGTTGTGCACGGCGCGTTGGCGTTTGCCCTGCTGTTGCTGATTGTCGGACACGTCGGCATGACGGTTGCCCACCAGCGCAAAGGCGAGAAAATATTACAACGCATGATGTAAACGGAGACCAAATATGAAACCCTACTTTCACACAGCCGCCCGGGTGCTGCTTTTTATCGGCGGCAACCTGCTGGCGGGCAGCGCGCTTGCCTTTGCCGCGCTCAATCAGGGCGCGCGCGTGCAGGATGGCACGTTCTTTTACTGGCAGCGGTATTTTGTGGACAACATTGTCGCCACCGCCACCCTGCCCGGCATCGCGCTGCTGGTCGGCGGCAGCCTGCTGCTCTGCCTTGCCGAAATCAGGAAAAAACATCTGTTGCTGCTGGCGGTGTCGCTGGCGGTCGCCGCCAACAGCCTGCTGTTTATTCTGCCCGCTTCGCATCAAGCGTCCGCGCTGGCGTTTCAGTCTGCCCGGCCGGTTGCGGTATCCGCCGCTTTTACCGCCGCCAAAAATACGGAAGACCGCCACGGGGCGGTGAATGGGATGCTGCTGTTGGTTTATCTGGCGGTGTTTTTTTGCCCGTGCACGCGCAAAAAGGCTTGAGGCCGTCTGAAAGGTTGAGGCCGTCTGAAAGGTTGAGGCCGTCTGAAAGTTGAGGCCGTCTGAAAGTTGAGGCCGTCTGAAAGTTGAGGCCGTCTGAAAGTTGAGGCCGTCTGAAAGTTGAGGCCGTCTGAAA
>NZ_JBKGTW010000051.1:0-13190 GCF_046546535.1 Neisseria sp. WLZKY-1 | reverse complement strand
CCGTCTGAAAAGGCCGTCTGAAAAGGCCGTCTGAAAAGGCCGTCTGAAAAGGCCGTCTGAAAAGGCCGTCTGAAAAGGCCGTCTGAAAAGGCCGTCTGAAAAACCTGCTCCGCAGGTTTTTCAGACGGCCTTTTTGCGAATCGCCTCAGCAGGGTTCAACCGAGGAACAGGCGGTAGGCGGCGTTGCCGGTTTGGTCTTCGTAGGGATAGCCGACGCTGTCGAGGAAGGCGGCGAAGGCGGCGTTGTCCTCGGGCGGCACGTCGATGGCGACGAGGATGCGGCCGTAGTCGGCGCCGTGGTTGCGGTAGTGGAAGAGGGTGATGTTCCAGCCGCTTTTGATGTGGCTGAGGAAGTGGCGCAGGGCGCCGGGGCGTTCGGGAAATTCGAAGCTGACGAGGTGTTCGTGGCGCACGTTCGGGCTGCGGCCGCCGACCATGTAGCGGATGTGAATTTTGGCGGTTTCGTCGTCGGTAAGGTCGGTGGCGGGGAAGCCTGCGGTGGCCAGTCCGGCGGCGATGGCGGCGCGGTCGGCGGCGCCTGTGGTTTGGATACCAACGAAGATGTGGGCGGTGGCGGCGTCGCCATAGCGGTAGTTGAATTCGGTGACGCTGCGGTTGCCCAGCAGGTCGACGAATTTGAGGAAGCTGCCGGGCTCTTCGGGGATGGACACGGCGAAGATGCCTTCGTTGCCTTCGCCCAGTTCGCTGCGCTCGGAGACGTGGCGCAGGCGGTGGAAGTTCATGTTGGCGCCGCTGTTGACGGCGATCAGGGTCTGCCCGGTGCAGCCTTCGCGGGCGGTGTAGGCTTTGAGGCCGGCCAGGGCGAGGGCGCCGGAGGGTTCGGTGATGCTGCGGGTGTCGTCGTAGATGTCTTTGACGGCGGCGCAGATGTCGTCGGTGTCGACGAGGATAATTTCGTCGAGCAGGTCGCGGCAGAGGGCGAAGGTTTGTTCGCCGACGAGTTTCACCGCCGTGCCGTCGGCGAAGAGGCCGACGTCTTTGAGTTCGACACGCTCTCCTGCGTCTATGGATTTTTTCATGGCGCAGGCGTCGCGGGTTTCGACGCCGATGACTTTGATTTCGGGGCGGACGTGTTTGATAAAGGCGGCAATGCCCGCCGCCAGCCCGCCGCCGCCGACGGGAACGAAGACGGCATGGACGGGCTGCGGGTGCTGGCGGACGATTTCCATGCCGATGGTGCCCTGCCCCGCGATGACGTCGGGGTCGTCGAAGGGCGGGATGTAGGTGAGGCCGCTTTGGGCGACAAGCTCTGTTGCGTGGTCGTAGGCGTCGTTGTAGGACGTGCCTTTGAGGACGACTTTGCCGCCGAGGGCGCGCACGGCGTCGACTTTGATTTGCGGCGTGGTTTCGGGCATGACGATGGTGGCTTCGCAGCCGAGTTTGCGCGCGGAGAGGGCGACGCCCTGGGCGTGGTTGCCCGCGCTGGCGGTGATGACGCCGCGTTTGCGCTCTTCTGCGTCGAGCGCGGCCATTTTGTTGTAGGCGCCGCGGATTTTGAAGGAAAACACGGGTTGTAAATCTTCGCGTTTGAGCAGGACGGTGTTGTTCAGACGGCCGGACAGGCTGCGGGCGGGTTCGAGCGGGGTTTCGGCGGCAACGTCGTAAACGGAGGAAGTGAGGATGCGGGTGAGGTAGTCGAAATGCGGCAGGGTGCTCATGATGTTAAGTTATTTTACGAAAGGTAAAACCATACCCGCGCGTCAGGGCGAACGCAAGAAAAAGTTAGCAAACGCGGGGCTCGTGGGTATAATGCGCCTTTTTTTTACGCACATTCCGCGCGGCGCGCCGCCCCCTCTTTTCAGACGGCCTGCCGCAGCCTTCCAATCCCTCCGCCCTTCCTGCCGCATCATTATGAAAAAAACCGTATCCCTCACCGTGCTGGCACTCTGTGCCTCGCTCTCTTTTCAGACGGCCTATGCCGCCAAACACCGCCACAAATCAAGCAAACCCGCGGCCGCCGCGCCCGTCGAACAGGCCGCGTCCGAACCCGACATTCTGCCGCCCGAGCCCAAGCCGCAGCCCTCGTCCGCACCCGAAATTGCCGCCGCCGCCTACCTCGTGCAAGACTTGCAGAGCGGCCAGATTCTCACCGGCAAAGACTTGGACAAACCCGTCGAGCCCGCCTCGCTCACCAAGCTGATGACCGCCTATCTCGCCTTCAAAGCCCTCGAAAACGGCAAACTCAAAGCGCAGGATATGCTCACGCCGTCTGAAACCGCCTGGCGCGCCGAAGGCTCGCGTATGTTCCTCAACGCGGGCAAACCCGTTTCCGTCGGCGACCTGCTCAAAGGCCTGATCGTCCAGTCGGGCAACGACGCCGCCGTCACCCTGGCCGAAGCCCTCGGCGGCAGCGAAGCGGATTTTGCCAAACAGATGAACGCCGAAGCCAAGCGCTTGGGCATGAACAACACCCATTTCATGAACGCCACCGGCCTGCCGGGCGACGGCCACATCACCACCGTGCGCGATCTTGCCATCCTCTCGGCCGCCATCATCAAAGACTATCCCAAGTATTACCCCATCTATTCGATGCAGTCCTTCAAATACAACAACATCGAGCAGCCCAACCGCAACCTGCTGCTCTACCGCGACCCGAATGTCGACGGCCTCAAAACCGGCCACACCAACACCGCGGGCTACAACCTCATCGCATCGAGCAAACGCAACGGCCGCCGTGTCGTTTCCGTCGTTGTCGGCGCCGACAGCATCGAATCGCGCGCCGGCGAGAGCAGCAAGCTGCTCAACTGGGCTTTGCAAGCCTTCGACACGCCCAAAGCCTACGACGCCGGAAAAGCCGTCGCCCCCGTGCAGATTTACAAAGGACAGAAAGACACCGTCGACACCGGCTTTGCCGAACCCGTTTACGTCACCATCCCGCACGGCGAAGGCGCGAAAGTGAAAACCGTGCTGGAAACCGTCCAACCCGTTATCGCCCCCGTGGAAAAAGGCCAGGTGCTGGGCAAGCTGAAAATCACCTACGAGGGCAAAGTGCTGGCCGAAAAACCCGTCGTCGCACTCGAAGCCGTGGAAGAAGCCGGTTTCTTCGGCCGCCTGTGGGACGGCATCAAACTGTGGTTTAAAAACATGTTCGCCGACGAATAAACCGCACACAGACACTGCGGCGGTATCCGCATACCGCCGCAGCTCCGTATCCGCCCGAGGCCGTCTGAAAGCCCGGGCGTTGCGCCATTTCGGAACCCGCATAAAGCCCGCAAAACAAACCGACCGAACCCAAAACGCCGCCGGCCCCAAGGACTCACATGAAACGCTTCGTCATCTCCGTCATCCTCCTCTTCTGCCTCACCGTCGCCACCCTGGCCGTCGGCCTCTACATCCTCGAATAATATGCGCGCCCCCTCCATCCCCGGTTCCCTCAAAGCCCTCATCATCTGGATCGCCCTGCTGGCCGCCCTCATGTACGCCGCCGTCAGCCTCACCAAACGCCCGCCACCGCCCACCCTGTCCGCCCAAAGCGGACACGACGGCAAACCCCACGCCCGCCTCGACGCCCTCGGCTACCTCAACCTGCTGCGCCGCGAAGCCGGGCTCGACCCCTTCGCCCGCTCCGACGCACTCACCCGCTCCGCCGCCAACCACGCCCGCTACCTCAACGACTACCCCGAAGACATGCACGACGAAAACCACGCCGACAGCCCCCTCTACACCGGCAAAGAACTCGACGAACGCGTGGAAAAAACCGGCTACCTCTACCTCGGCGTACAAGAAAACCTCAGCACCGGTGCACACGCCGCCCCCATGGGCGAGCAAGCCCTGCAACACCAATACATCGACGGCCTCATGACCGCCATCTACCACCGCTTCTCCCTGCTCGACCCCGTAGCCGACGAAGCCGGCATCGCCTACTCGACACACAACAACCGCCACGCCCTCGTCATCAACCAGGGGCGGCGCGACGCCGAACGCCTGTGCCGCCTCAACCGCAGCGAAGAAGAGGCCGACGAAAGCCGCTCCTACTACTCCGACCTCTGCCGCAACGGCGCTATCTTCTACCAAGACGAACTCAAACTCAACATCCCCGACTACACCGTCTACCCCGTCGGCAAACTCGCCTCCCCCGTCTTCTCCAACGAAACCCCCAACCCCCTGCCCGACCGCGAATACAGCGGCAACCCCGTCAGCATCGCCTTCGCCGAAGGCGGCGAAGAACCCCAAATGATCTCCTTCGAACTCTTCAAAGGCAAAGAAAAAATCGGCAACACCCGCCTGCTCACCGCCGAAACCGACCCCAACAAACGCCTGACCCCCTACCAGTTCGCCCTCTTCCCCCTCGACCCCCTCGCCTACGACACCGCCTACCGCGCCGTCTTCCGCTACCGCCTGCCCGACTGGGAAAACGACGGCGACATCAAAGAACACACAGCCGAATGGAGCTTCCGCACCCGCAAACCCGACTACCCCTACTTCAACCTCAAAGGCGGCGAAAACCTCGCCGTCGAATCCGGCCGCAGCTACTACCTGCGCTGGCCCGCGCAAACCTGCCGCCCCGATTGCAGCCGCATCAGCTTCCGCGAATACGGCGGCGCCGAAATCACCACCTACACCGGCGAATACGACGGCCTCATCGTCTCCGTCAGCGGCAAACGCGGCAGCGGCGTCCGCGTCAAACCCCTCTACGGCAACACCGGCGAAACCGCCCTGCTCGTACAATAAACCGCCGGAAACAACAGGCCGTCTGAAAGCGAAGCTTCAACGAAGCGGCAGCTTTTCAGACGGCCTTTTGGTTGGCGCGTTCAAACCGTTTGCCGCGTGGCTGACGCAGAACGGAAACCGCCTGCCTCTGCCGTGCGACAGGTGTGGCAAAAACCGCGTGCGCAGCTATGCGGCACACGTTACACGCACCCTGATGATTTGAGGCCGTCTGAAAACCCGATAATGTGTTTCAGACGGCCTGTCGCCTGTTTGGAGCAGCCTGAAAGGTTTTAACTTCGTTGAAGCTTCGCTTTCAGACGGCCTTTGCACTGTCTATCCAATAGCGTTCGAGCCCGTCGCGGATGTCTTCGAGCGCACCGCCGTTGGCGAGGATCACGCGGCGGCTGGCGGGGTTGCTGCTGCGGCAGGTAACCAGCAGGCGCCCGATGCCGTGGCGGCGGGCTTCGCTTATGGCTTGATGCAGGGCTTGTTTGGCGTAGCCTTTGCCGCGCTGCGCGGGGTGGACGCAGTAGCCGATATGGCCGCCGATTTCGCGCAGAAAATCGTTCAGTTGCAGGCGCAGGTTTAAAAAGCCGACGGCCTGCCCGTTATCGGCGAACATAACATATTGGACATACGGCACAAAGCCTTCGGGCAGACCGCGCCCGTGTGCGGCTTCGCGGCAGGCGGCGAGCCAGTCGGTATAGATAAAGGTGTCGGCGCCATGCCAAAAGCCGTCGGTGTCGCTGCCTGCGGCGGTGAGTTCGTCCAGCAGGGCGGTAACGGCGGCCGCGTCGTGTTCGGCGGGGATACGCAGGGTGATGTTCATGGGTTTGCTTTCGTACAGGTGGCTTTGAAGCCGTCCCCGCCTGCGCGGGGATGGCGTTTCTGAAAGGATTGCTGTGCCAGGCCGGATGCTCGAATCCGTCCCATGCCTTGCCTAATTGGTAAACCTCAGCAAATACCCGTTCGGATCTTGAATCAGAAACTCGATTTGCGCTTCATCAATGCCGTTTACCTGATAAATGCTTTTGGTCAGCGGCCGGTAGATTTCGATGCCGGCTTGTTTCACCGCTTCGTAGAGCGCTTCGACATCGTCGGCAGCGATGGAAAAATTGATGCCGCGCCCCAGCGGATAGGCCAGCTCGCCCGTGTTCCAGCCTTGTTCGTGGATTTGCTCAAACATAAACTGGCTTTCTTGAAACGACATGAACACAAAGTTTTCGTCTGTTCGTTCGTATTCGGTTTGGAAACCGAGTTTTTCGTAGAAATCTTTGGTTTGCGCGATGTCGAAAACGGACAGTTCGGGGATTAGTTTGTTGAAATTCATAGCGGATTCCTTTGTTTACACAAAAGGCCGTCTGAACCTTTCAGACGGCCTTTGGAGCGGGTGGCGGATGTTGCATAGAACGCGTGCGTCGCAGGGGCGACACACCCTACGCATGACCCACGCTACGCTTGCTTCTGCAATGCCGTTGACCGGATAGGTGCTTTGGGTCAGCGGGCGGTAGATTTCGATGTTTGCTTGTTTCTGAACCCTACGCTTACTGCCTTTACGCCGACACGGTTTATTCGGCGTCCGCTATCACGCCGGCGGCAATCAACCTACCGTTTTGCTGCAGCAAAAAACGCTGGCCTTCGGTGGCCACCAGCGGCTTTTCGGTTTCCAGCCGCACTTCGGGCGTTTCACCGTCGGCTACGCTTTGCGGCGAAACAAGTCTGCAGCGCACCGTCTGTCCGCCTATCCAGATGTCCATACTGTCGCCTGCCGACAGCGCATGGCCGCCTTCTACACGACTCAGGTTGTAGATATAGCCGTGCAGGCTGCGGCTGTCTGCCAGCGGGGCAGACGGCTGCGGCCGCGGTGCCAGCGCGGCGGCATCGGCCAGCAGCTGTTGCAAACCCTGATCGCCGACATAAATGCGCGCATGCTCGCCATCCATTTCATAGGTGTCGAGCAGATTGCGCATTTCCATGGTTTCGAGTTCCAGGAGGTCTTTGTCGTCCAGCGCATCGCTTTGGCTGAACAGCACCGCCAGCTTCGGCACATCGGCCTGCCGCGCCACCAAGATATGCTCGCGGGTAACCGGCAGCGGTCCGGTTGCGGAATCGACAACCAACACACCGAGTGCGGCATGCTGCGCGGTATCGGCAGCTTGGGCGGCGGTGGCTTGTGATGGCGGCAGCAGAAACATGGATTCGCTGTCAGCTGGGCAGATGTTTTGAGCGATGCAATCGGGCAGAACGCTTTTGCGGAGTTCGTCGCCCAGCAAGACGATGCGACCGCTATTTTGTGCAGTTTTGGACAGTGCGTCAGCCGGTTTTTCGTCTCTCGTTTTGCTCGGATAACATCCGACCAGTAGCAGTGAGAGCAAGGCACTACTTAGAAAAGAC
Source organism: Neisseria sp. WLZKY-1 (assembly GCF_046546535.1). Lineage (NCBI taxonomy): Bacteria > Pseudomonadati > Pseudomonadota > Betaproteobacteria > Neisseriales > Neisseriaceae > Neisseria > Neisseria sp. WLZKY-1. The sequence goes on along the minus strand of NZ_JBKGTW010000051.1, from coordinate 6,125 downwards.
GTTAAGTTCATGGCAAAGTTTCCTATCTGTTTTTCTTTTTTCCAATCTGTTTGAGGCAGCCTGAAAATTGCCGGATAGCCATTTTTATGGGCAGATGGGTTAGAACAAAGGCAGCCTGAAAACCGTTTCCCGCGTTTTCAGGCTGCCTTACCGTTCAGACGGCCTTATGCCAGCCCTTTCTTCTCCAAATAGCTTTCATAATCGCCCAGATAATGCTCATACCCGCCCTTGCCGTCCAACTCGATAATCTGCGTGGCGAGCGAGGAGACGAACTGGCGGTCATGGGAGACGAAAATCAGTGTGCCGTTGTATTTTTCCAGCGCCATGTTGAGCGATTCGATGCTTTCCATGTCCATGTGGTTGGTGGGTTCGTCCATCACCAGCACGTTGGGTTTCAACAGCAGCAGCTTGCCGTAAAGCATGCGGCCTTTTTCGCCGCCGGAGAGTACTTTCACTTGTTTAACCACATCGTTGCTGCCGAACAGCAAACGCCCCAGCGTGCCGCGGATGACTTGTTCATCGTCGCCTTCCTGACCCCATTGGCGCATCCATTCGGTGAGGTTCATTTCCACGTCGAAGTCGTTTTCGTGGTCTTGGGGGTAGTAGCCGACGTGGGCTTTTTCTGCCCATTTGATGCTGCCTGCATCGGGCGTGAGGCCGTCTGAATACTCGGCGTTGTACGCGCCTGCCAAGAGTTTCAGCAGCGTGGATTTGCCCGCACCGTTGGGGCCGATGATGGCGAGGCGTTGCCCCGCCTCCAAAATAAATCCCAGTTTTTCAAACAGGGTTTTGTCAAACGCTTTGGCAAGGTTTTCCACTTCAACCGCTTGTCGGTGCAGCTTGTTTTTCTCGTCGGTTTCAAAGCGGATATACGGATTTTGGCGGGTGGAAGGTTTCACTTCCACCATTTCGGCTTTAATCTTATCCGCCTGTTTCAGGCGGCTGGTGGCTTGGCGGGCTTTGGATTTGTTGGCGGAGAAGCGGGCGACAAATTCTTGCAGCTCTTGCAGTTTTTCTTTGGCTTTGGCGTTGTCTTTCAGGGCGCGCTCGCGCGATTGGGCGGAGGCGAGCATATAGTCGTCGTAGTTGCCCGGGTAGATGGTGATGGTGTTGTAGTCCAAATCCGCCATGTGGGTGCAGACTTCGTTCAAGAAGTGACGGTCGTGCGAGATGATAATCATGGTGGAGTCGTATTGGTTCAACACGCCTTCGAGCCAGCGGATGGTGTTGATGTCCAAGTTGTTGGTCGGCTCGTCCAGCAGCAGCACGTCGGGTTTGGAGAACAGGGCTTGGGCGAGCAATACGCGCAGTTTGAAGCCGGGGGCGACTTCGCTCATGGTGGCGTTGTGCAGTTCTTCAGCAATGCCCACGCCGCTTAATAATTCTGCCGCGCGCGCTTCGGCGGTGTAGCCGTCGTATTCGGCAAACTTGGCTTCCAAGTCGGCGGCTTTCATGTAGTCGTCTTCGGTGGCTTCGGGATTGGCGTAAATCGCGTCGCGCTCGGTCATTGCCGCCCACATTTCGGTGTGCCCCATCAGTACGACATCCAGCACGCGCATGTCTTCATAGGCAAACTGGTCTTGGCGCAGCTTGCCCAAGCGCACGCCGTGTTCGATGGCGACTTCGCCTGCGGTCTGCTCCAAATCGCCGCCGAGGATTTTCATAAAAGTGGACTTGCCCGAGCCGTTGGCGCCGATCAGGCCGTAGCGGTTGCCTTCGCCGAATTTGACGGATACGTTTTCAAACAGCGGCTTGGCGCCAAACTGCATGGTGATGCCGTTGGTGGAGATCATGTTTTTGAATCCTTTTGTTTCTGTTAATTTGCGTAATCAAAAATGGGCGGATTGTAGCATAACGGGGAAGGCCGTCTGAAAAAGGCCGTCTGAAAGCCGCGCGGCGTTTTCAGACGGCCTTTTGCCGTTTTTTGTTTTCAGACGGCCTCAGCGCCGCAGTCCCTCGGCCAGCCGCGCAACGATTTCCGCCGCGCTGCCTTCTTGCGAGCGGGCGGCGTTTTGCCCCGCCCAAAACGGCGTGAAGTCAAACGAGCCTTGCGCTTCGGCCGCCGCACGCAATGCGCCCGCCGCCGCGCCTGCCAGCGGAAACGGCAGCGCGGCGGGGTTGGCCGGCCCGGCTTCGCGCATAAAACGGTTGACGATGCCGCGAGCCGCGCCGCCGCTGAACAGATTGCTGACGGCGGTATCCTCGGGCTGCGCGGCCTGTATCGCCGCGCGGTGGGCGGGTTTGGTTAACGCCTCGTCAGAGAGCAGGAAGACCGTACCCGCCTGCACCGCCGCCGCGCCCAAGTCCGCAGCCGCGCGCACCGCCGCCGCATCGGCGATGCCGCCTGCGGCGACAACGGGCAGTTTCACCGCGCGGACAATGGCGGGCAGCAGGGCAAACAGGCCGCTTTGGCCGTTTGGGTCTTTGTCGAGAAACCAGCCGCGGTGGCCGCCCGCTTCCCAGCCCTGTGCGATCACCGCGTCCGCGCCCTGCCCTTCCAGCCAGCGCGCTTCGGCCACGGTGGTGGCGCTCGCCCAAACCTCTGCGCCCGTGTTTTTCACGCGTTCAAGCATAGGCTGCGGCGGCAGGCCGAAATGGAAGCTGACGACGGGTGGGCGGTATTGCTCGACCAGCGCCAGCGCGGCCTCGTCAAACGGCTGCCGTCCGCCGCTTGCGGGAATGTCGGCCTGCGTCAGGCCGTATTCCGCAAAAAACGGCTGCAACACCGCCAGCCAGGCCGCATGCTGCGCTTCGTCGGCGTGCGGTGTGCGATGGGCGAAAAAATTCACGTTGTACGGCATCGCGCCCGCTTCGTCGCGCATGGTTTGCAGCGCCGCCGCCAGCGCGTCGGGCGCATACATCGCGGCGGCCAGCGAACCCAAACCGCCTGCACGGCACACGGCCAAGGGCAGCGCGGTATCGTGGGCAAAGGCCATCGGCGCTTGGACAATCGGGTATTTCAGAGAAGAGAGGATTTTCGACATGGGTTCTCCTTTGTTTTCGCTTGGGGGATGGAGGCCGTCTGAAAAGCGAAAACCGTTTTTCAGACGGCCTTTATTCGGGGTCGTCGGTAAAGGCGTTTGCCCGAAAAATCGGGATAAAGCAATACAGATACAGCGTAAACGCGGCGGCAACGAGCGCGGCGGGTACAGTTATTAAAAACAGCGGATGCCATGCCGACAATACGGCGCGGCAGAGGGCGGCGGCAAACAGGCAGGCGAAGGCGGCGCGGGCGGGCTTGGGATAATCCAGCCCGACAAAGCCGCTGTGGCGCAGGCCGGCGGTGAGAAAAACCAGCATGATGGCGCCGAGCATCGCGCCGAGGGTAATCAGGTGCAGCGGCGCGCCCTGCGGTTTGCCAAGCAGCGTGTTTGCGCCCAGCCACAGATAGCCTGCGGCGGCGGAGAGCTGGATAAGGTAGTAAAACGCGATGTAGTGGCGGCGCAGCAGTTCCCAATGGTGCAGCTCGCGCAGCTTGGCCAGGATCACAAAGCCGACGGCAAGTGCGCCGAATCCCACCGCTTCGGCAGGCAGACGCAGCTCGGCGGCGGCGTAGAGCAGCAGAAACAGGATGGCCATGTTTTTGTAAACGAAATTGGGGATGAACACCGGGTCTTTCAGACGGCATGATTTGAGTGCCTCCGCGCCCAAAACGACGCTGACGCGGAAGGAAACCAGCATCACGGCGGCGATGTTGAGATGAATCAGGCTGCGTAAAAGCGCGGGATTGCCGCTTGATGCATAGGCCGTCTGAACGAGGGCAAACAGCAGAAGCAGCAGCAGGATGGCGAAATTGTCGGTATTGCGGCCGCGCCATACGCAATATGTGCAAAACGCAAGCAGCAGCCACCAGCACGCGGCCACGGCAAACGCGGCGGCCTGCGGCCAAAACGGCAGCGCAAGGGCGGCGAAAAGCAGCGGCGCAAAAAGCGCGAAGCCGATGTTTTTCAGACGGCCTGTGTAGCCCGTCCAGTCCGGCACGGCGGTTAATAAAAATCCGCTATACGCCGCTGCAGGCAGCAGCTGCAAAAACACCAGGCGGTGAAACAATACCGCGTCGGCACGCAGAAAAAACGAAGCCGCGCCGAACACGGCCGCCGCTGCCGCCGCCGTGAAAAACGGGCGCATCGGATGGGTGAAAAACAGGTTGCAGGTGTTCAAGTTAAAACCTTTGCTGGTATGGCCGATCAGGTGTTTTATAGCAAGTCCACACAAAAACCTGCGGCTTGCTGCCTTGTATCTTTTTTATTTTGACTCACTATAACAATGATATTTGACGAATGGTAAAAACCGATAGGACGATACCCGATATTTTGTTTTCAGGCTGCCTTTAGGGGCTGTTTGCAATTGGTTTGTAAACAGCCCCTAGAAAAAGACAGAGGCCGTCTGAACGGCGGCGGGCGGAATGACGGGACTACTCATAGTAGCGGACGCCGCCAAATTCCCGCGCCACGGCGGCTTCTTCGTAGGCCGAATCGCGCGAAGACAGCGGCTCGGGCAGGAAAATGGTTTTTTCCACGCCCATGCCTTTGGGCGCGAGCAGCATGATTTCGCGGCTCAGGCGGGCGGCCTCGAAGCGGTCGTGCGTAACCAGTAAACACGCCCAGCCTTCGCGCTCGATTTTTTCCACCAGCATCGCCGCCAACACCTCGCGCAAATCGCGGTCGAGGCCGACGAAAGGTTCGTCCAGCAAGGCCAAATCGCAGCCGCACAGCATCAGCCGCAAAAACGCCACCCGCTTGGCCATGCCGCCCGACAATTCGGACGGATATTTGTTCAAATCGCCTGCTGCGAGGCCGACTTTTTCCGCCAGCGCAAGCACGGACGCTTCGTCGGCGCGCTCCATAAACACGGCGATATTCTGCATCGCGGTGAGGTTGTCCAACAGGCGGTTTTCCTGAAACAGAAAGCCCGTTTTGCGGAAAGTGTTGTTCAGACGGCCTGATTTGGGCGTTTCCAAACCCGCCGCCAAACGCAACACCGTGGTTTTGCCGCAGCCGCTGGGGCCGAACAGCGTTTTCACTTCGCCCGCATTGAGCGTCAGCGAAAAATCGCGCACCACCGCATCGCGCAGGATTTCAAAACGCAGGTTTTCCAACACCAGCATCATCGTCTCCACGGCATAAACAAAATTTCCAAAGGCTTGACAAACAGGTATTCAAACAGCGACACAAAGGCAATCACCAAGACCACATAAGCCATCACGCTTGAGGTTTCCAGCATCGCCCGCGCATCGGCAATCCGCGCCCCGATGCCCTCGCTCGCGCCCAACAGTTCGGCCATAATCACCACTTTCACGCCCATCGCCACCGCCACGCTGATGCTGGAGAGCAGATAGCCCGTAAGGTGCGGCACATACAAATAGCGGATTTTTTTCAGACGGCCTAAGCGGTAAGCGTCGAACAATTCTTCGTTTTTTTTGTCCACGCTGGCCATGCCCGCCGCCGCGCTGGCAAAGGTAAGCGGCGCGACCAGAATAATCACGGTAAACAGCACGCTCGGATTGCCGAAGCCGAACCAAAACAAGGCCATCACCACCCAGATAATCGGCGGCATCGCCAGCAATACCGTAATCAGCGGTTTGAGCAGCGCCATCGCCGTTTTAAACCGCCCCGCCAGCAAACCGGCAGACACGCCCGCCACCAGCGCGATGCCGATGCCTGCCGACGCGCGCCACAGCGACACGCCCAATTCGGCCGCTTGAAATTGTTTTAACAATTCAAATGATTGCGCAAACACGGCCGATGGCGCGGGTAGCATAAATTCGCCGAACACCGCGCTGCCCCACGCCCACAAGGCCACCGCCGCCATCGCCACGCCCAAGCCCGCAAAGCCGCTCCAAAGGTAGTCGGCAATGTAAAACAACACGGGCTGGGGCTTGCGGATTTTGTCGGTTTTAATCATGGCTTTTGCGGTTTGCGGCTTTCAGACGGCCTCGAAGGCGGAAGGCCGTCTGAAAAGATGGGTTTGGGATTGTGTCGGGCGGGTATTGTAAATACCACTTTACACTACCGCCCGCAAGGGTTTCAGACGGCCTTTTGGTTTCAGACGGCCTTTTGGTTTCAGACGGCCTTTTGGTTTCAGACGGCCTTTTGGTTTCAGACGGCCTTTTGGTTTCAGACGGC
>NZ_JBKGTW010000050.1:0-14285 GCF_046546535.1 Neisseria sp. WLZKY-1 | reverse complement strand
CTACCGCCTCGGCCGGATTGACCTGAACGACTTCTGCTAAACTGCCCGAAAAACTGTTACCCATGTCCCCGCACAGGTGTTACCTATGTGTCCGGTCTGTACAAGCGGGAGAGGTAACGACATTTTCAGGCTGCCCCATCATCCCAACCACCCAAGGAAAAACCAAAACATGAAACTCCGCAACACCGCTCTGATCGCTGCATTGATTGTCAGCGCCCCCGCCTTCGCCGACGACCTTACCGTCTCCGCCGCCGCCAGCCTGAAAGAAGCCTTTCAGGAAATCAACGCCGCCTACCAGAAAAAGCACCCCGGCACCAATATCAAGCTGAATACCGCCGCATCCGGCGTGCTGCTGCAGCAGCTTGCCCAAGGCGCACCGGTTGACGTATTGGCCACCGCCGACCAAACCACCATGGACAAAGCCCAAGACCAGCAGCTGATCGACAAAGCCAGCCGCCGCACTTTCGTACTGAATGATTTGGTCGTCGTCCAGCCCAAAGACAGCCGTCTCAAAATCAAAACCCTTAACGATCTGAAAGCCGCTACCGTCAGCCGCATTGCCGTGGGCAATCCCGACAGCGTACCTGCCGGCCGCTACACCAAAGGCGCGCTGGAAAAAGCCGGTCTCTACGGCACCCTGCAGCCCAAAATCGTCTCCACCCAAAACGTACGCCAGGCGCTTGACTATGTAGCCCGCGGCGAAACCGAAGCCGGCTTCGTTTACCGCACCGATGCCGTATTGGCCAAAGAAAAAGTGAAAATCTCCTTTGCCGTAGCGCTGGAAACTCCAGTGTCCTACGCCATCGCCCCCACTGCTTCTGCCAAAAGCAAAGAAGCCAAAAGCAAAGAAGCCAAAAGCTATGTTGATTTCGTTCTGTCGCCCGCCGGCCAGTCCATCCTGAAAAAATACGGCTTCAGCTCCGCCAAAGGCTTCAAAGCTAAATAAGGGGGAAAACGCCTAAGCATAAAAAGCAGCCTGAAAACGGGTAAACGGTTTTCAGGCTGCCTTTTGATTGGTTTTAAGCGCACGCTTCTCCGTTTTTACACAATGTTTCCCCTGCGCCAAAACGCCGGCTTCGGGAAAGCAAACCGGAACTTCTGCTTTCAGGCTGCCCCAGCCAATACCCAACCATGTTCGCCCAACTTCAAGACACCTTCCCCGCGCTGATGCTCTCGCTCAAAGTCGCCGCCTGCGCCACGCTGCTGAACCTGGTGCTCGGCATCGCCATCAGCTGGCTGCTGGCGCGCAAACGCTTTATCGGCCGCAATTTTCTCGACACCGTGCTCACCTTGCCGATGGTGCTGCCGCCCACCGTGATGGGCTACTACCTGCTGGTCTTGTTCGGCCGCAACGGCACGCTCGGCCAATGGCTGCAACAGCATTTCGGCTTCAGCCTGATATTCACCTGGCAGGGCGCGGTGGTCGCCGCAATGGCCGTCACCTTTCCGCTGGTGCTCAAGCCCGCCCGCGCCGCCTTTGAAGAAGTGAGCCCGCAGCTCGAGCAGGCCGCCCGCGTGTTGGGGCTGTCGGAAGCCGCCGTATTCGCGCGTGTAACCCTGCCGCTGGCCTGGCGCGGCATCCTCTCCGGTCTGTTGCTCACTTTTGCCCGCGCGCTGGGCGAGTTTGGCGCAACCCTGATGATTGCCGGCAGCATCCCCGGCCAAACCCAAACCCTGTCCATCGCCGTTTATGAAGCCGTGCAGGCAGGCAACGACGACTTGGCCAACCGCCTTGTTTTGCTGATTTCCGCCGTCTGCATCGCCGTTTTGTGGAGCGTAACCCGTTTGAGCGGAGACAAAAACCGTGGCTGACCCAACCTTCGATTTCGCCTTTCAGGCGACCCTGACACACGGCAAGCGCAGCTTTGCCCTCGATGCCGTCTGCAAAACCAACTCCCGCCGCCTCGCCATTCTCGGCCCCTCCGGCTCGGGCAAAAGCCTCACCCTCCAGCTGCTGGCCGGACTGTTGCGCCCGACCAGCGGCCATGTGCGCATCGGCGGGCGCAGCTACGGCGACACCGCGCAAAACCTATGGCTGCCGCCGCAGCAGCGCAGCGCCGGGCTTTTGTTTCAAGACTACGCCCTGTTTCCGCACCTTACCGTCGCCCAAAACATCGCCTTCGGCCTGCACCGCGGTCTGCGTACCCCAAGCCGCCGCCGCGCCCGCGCCGAAGCCGCCCCTTGGCTGGACAAAATGCAGCTTGCCGCCATCGCCGACCACTACCCGCGCCAAATCTCCGGCGGCCAGCGCCAGCGCACCGCCCTCGCCCGCACCTGCGCCGTGCGCCCCGACTGGCTCCTGCTCGACGAACCCTTCTCCGCCCTCGACACCCGCCTGCGCGCCCAAATGCGCGACAACATGGCCGCCCTCCAGCGCGAACTCGACATCCCCCTGCTGCTCATCACCCACGACCCCGAAGACGCCCAAGCCCTCGCCGACGATACCGCCCTTATCGACAACGGCCGCCTGCGGCACGGCGTGTAAACACAGCGCAAAGGCCGTCTGAAAACCGGATTTAGGGTTTTCAGACGGCCTTTAGGTTGTTTGGTTTGCCTATTCAAAAATCCGGCCCGCCAATGCCGTCCAAGCAGTTTTGCAAACTCCCTAATCCTTCCGCGCGGGGCGCAGGGGAGGGCGCGAGATGAGCAGTGGAAATTTAGGTTTCAGACGGCCGCAGGTCGGATTTCAGACGGCCTTTTTTAACCCCGTCATTCCTGCGCAGGCAGGAGTTTTTTAGGCTTTGGAAACGGTTTTTCCGTCGCATTCCATGCCGGCCAACAAGATTTCCGCTTGCACGGAAATGACGGAGAAGGAGGGGATTCAGCCGTAGATACCCCCATCAGAGCAGCAGGTCGGGCATAAATGCCAGACCTGCCAATTGAAAGAAGGCCGTCTGAAAACTTTTCAGACGGCCTTTGCGCTGCAGCGGTTTAGAACGAATAACGCATGCTCATGTAATAGCTGCGGCGGCGTTCGTTGTAGGTGCGGGCGGTGCGCAGGATGGTTTTGTCGAACAGGTTGTTCACGCCTGCACGCACGCTGATGCGCTCTTTCCAGTTATAACCGACGTTGAAGCCGAAAACGCCGTAGCTGCCGAGCTCGTATTTGCTGACGACGCTTTGGCCGTTGGTGTAGATCACGTCCATAAAGCGCACGGGGTTGCTGCGGGTTTGCTGGCGGCCGTAGTAGGTGTACACGGCGTTTGCGTCCCATGCGGGGGTGATTTGCCAGTTAAGCGTGCTGTTGATGGTGTATTTGGGCACGATGGAGACGGGTTGTCGTGGCGTTTTTCTTTGTTGCGGCTCATGTAGGTGAAGTTGGTCGACCAGATGAGCTTGTCGCGCACGAGCGGCAGGGTAACGTTGCCTTCCAGGCCGGCGAGTACCGCGCTGCCGCCGTTGCCCCAGCGGTAAACGGGGGTGGTGGTGTAGTTGCGGTAAACGGGGGTGCCGCCGGGGGTGCCGCCGGGGGTGTTGTCGGAGCGGATTTCACGGTCGTAGCCGCCTGCGGGGCCGTTGACGGTGCCGACGTAGTTGCCTTCGTCAACAATGCGGTTTTTGTAGTTGTTGTGGAAGAAGGCCAGTGAGGCGAGGTAGCCGTCTTTTTTGAACTCGAAACCGATTTCCTTGTTCAGGCTGGTTTCGGGTTTGATGTTGCTGTTGCCCAAGAAGTAGCAGGCGCGTCCCCAGTCGTAGCCGCCGGGGTTGGCGTTTTTGTAGGGGTCGGCCGCTGTGCCCGAGCCGCTGGTGGCGTTTTGAGCGTTGGGGTTGTTCCAGTGGTTGTGGCTGTCGATGGGGCAGCCGTTGCTGGCGTTGATCAGCAGGTAGTTTTCCTGGGTCTGGTACAGGTTGGGCGCTTTGAATGCACGGGCGATGCCGCCTTTGATTTTCCAGTTGCCGTTCACTGCGTGCGAGAAGTTGAACGAGGGGGAAAATACCGAGCCGAAGGCGGTGTTATAGTCCCAGCGCAGGCCGGGAATGAGGTAGGTTCGGCCTTCGTTGAGCGAGATGTTGTCTTTGGCATAAAGCGCGTAATTGTTCTGCGAGGCTTTGCCGCTGCGGCCGTTGGCGGCCAGCCACGGGATTTGGCCGTAGGCGCGGGCGGTGGCGGTCATGGAGAGGGAGTCGTCGAGCACGGAGCGGTTGGCTTCCGCGCCGACGGTTACGGTGTGGCGGCCGAAGGGCAGGTCGGCTTTGGTGCCGAAGCGGTAGTTTTTCAGCACGCTGTCGGCAAAGCCGCTGGTGCTGTTGTAGGCGCCTTCGGTGCTGCCGAGCAGGCCCTCGGGCAGGTGGCTGTTGACGGTTTTGTCAAAGCCCACATAGCTCTCGGTTTCGCCCCAATCCCAGATGCCGTTGTGGGTAAGGGTGTAGCTTTGGCGGTAGATTTTGGCGGTTTCCGTGCCCAACAGCATGGGCGCGACTTTTTGCACGGCGGGTACAAGCACGTTGCTGTTTTGGGTGTCGCCGTTGTAGATGTTGCCCTGGCGGCTGTATGCGGCGTCAAACATCAGGCGTTGCTCAGGCGTGATGTTCCATGTCAGACGGCCGGCGATGTCGCGGTTGCGCAAACCTTCGCGGCCGGCGAAAAGGGCGGTGCGCGAGGCTTTAACGCTCTCATTGATGTCGAACTGGTCGGGATTGGTTTTGTTCAGGCTGCCGTAGAGGCGGAAGCCCAGTTTGTCCTGAATAATCGGGCCGCTGAGCGCGAAGTTGGCGCGGCGGGTGTTGCCCTGCTGCGTGCCGCCGGCGGGCTGGTCGTAAAACAGGCCGACGCTGCCGTGCAGCTCTTTGCTCACGCCTTTGGTGCGGATGTTGACCACGCCGCCCATCGCGCCCGAGCCGTAGCGGGCGGCGGCCGGGCCGCGCAGCACTTCGATTTTTTCAATCATTTCCGGCGGCACTCAGTTGGAATCGCCGCGCGAATTGCGCACGCCGCTGCGGCCGTAGCGCTCGGAATTGCGTGAGTTGACCGGCTTGCCGTCGATTAAAATCAGCGTATTGTCGGGGCCCATCGAGCGGATGTCGATCTGGCGTTTGTTGCCGCGCTCGCCGCCGGGCGAGTTGGTGCTGAGATTCACGCCCGGCATTTTGCTGACGATTTCGGAAATGTCGTTGCTAACAGGCATCTTCTGCAAGTCCTGCGCGGTAATCACCGATACGCCGAGCTGCTGTTTGGCCTGGCGTTCGGCGGTAACGTGGACGGTCTGCAATTCGCCGTTGTCGGCGGCTTCGTCATTATCGCCGGTATCGGCAGCGGCGCCGGTGGCAATCAGCAGCAGGGCGCTGAGCACATTGAGTTTGAACAAGGCGGGTTTCATGGTTTGAGGTTTCCTGTGTAAGATAATGATTTGTCGCTTGGATTTTTGGTTTTCGGCGATGACTGGAAAAAAGGTGCGAAATTGTAAGGTTTTGTTTGTGTATTGATATAGAACGTAAGGACTAATCCTTTTGACCAATCACCGTCCGCCGCGCTTTGTGGTCGAATCGCGCCCTTTTTGATTTTTCGTTTTCAGGCTGGCTGAAAAGGGAAAAACCGCCAGCCTTGCACCCAAAGCAGCCTGAAAGCGCAAATGCCGTCATTAGCTTCGCAAGTCCGCTACGCTACCCCCGCGCAGGCGGAAATCTTGGTTGAAGACGAACGACCGACGGTTTCCCAAACCATGCCCAAGCTCCGGCAAGATTCCCGCCTGCGCGGGAATGACGGAACAAATGGGGCAGCCTGAAAAGTCGGTTACGGGTATCCGACCTTGTATATCGGAACTCCCGTATCATAGCAACAAACCGCCCGCCGCCGCCCGCATCCGACCAAGGCAAACAACCGTTGAGTAGCTCAGGGAGCGGTCGGGCAACCCATCGACACAACCGGACAGTTGCCAGACAACACAACCGAATGCAAGGCAGGTTATCGCCAAACGAAACTTCGTCATCGCCGTTTCGTCTTTGTCTAAAACCAAAACCGAAACCAACAACCCCAAAGGGATCGCCCATACCGTCGAATACCTTAAAAAACACAAGGTCGCCCTCGTCGTGATGGAAAGCACCGGCGGTCTCGAAATCCCCGCCGCCAAAGCTATTCACCGCGCAGGCATAGCCGTCATCATCGCCAACCCACGTCAGACGCATCAGTTTGCCCAATCGCAGTCGCTGACCAAAACCGACGCCAAAGATGCCAAAATGCTCGCCTTCTTCGCACACTCGCAGGCTTATGGCCGTATTACCAAGGCAGCTTCGCCCTCAACGGCAGCCTCCTCTTTCTGCCCCAACGCCCCTACCTCCCCGCCGACACCCTGCGCCACACCGTCAGCTATCCCCACCCCGCCTGCCAAGACGACCGACTTATTCAGACGACCTTGGAACAAGTCGGACTAGGCCGTCTGAAAGATAATGGGGCTGTACTAGATAAGCCCTAAATCCCACACCATTTACGCAGCACTTTAAGCTGTTCAGACGGTGTACCAAAGTTAAAACGGAACTCGCATTCTTTCAAGAACAGCGGGAAAGATTTACGGTCGATTCCATTGTATTTGCGCAATACGCGCTTTGCCTGATTCCAGAAATTTTCAATGCCGTTGATATGGTTTTGTCTGTCGGCAAACAGCTTGCTGTGGTTGATACGGTGATGGGTAAATCCGCTTACATCCAACACATCATAGCTGCTCAAACAATCCGTATAGATAATGCCGTCTGGCATAATTTTCTTTGTGATAACAGGCAGTAAGGTTTCTCTTTTAGCATTCTCAACTACCACGGTATAAACCTTGCCACCGCGTTTGAGAATACCGAAAACTGCCACCTTTCCCGCCGCACCACGCCCGCGTTTGCCTTTGCGGTGTCCACCAAAATAACTCTCGTCCAACTCAACTGAGCCGTCAAAAACCGTATCGGCTTCCAATGAAAGATGATGGCTGATGACTTCGCGAATCTTGCGGTAAAACAGCACTGCCGAATTGGGGTGGATGCCCAATAAATCGGCGGCTGAATGGGCGGTAACTTCGAGTACAAAAAATTGAAGCAATTTCTTTTGAATACTCTTTTTTTATTTTACAATGGGTTATTTTCATTTTTGCAGTCTAACATGACTGCTTATCTAGTACAGCCCCAAGATAATTTAGACGAACCATACGAATGGCACGGCATCCTCTCCGGCGGCGAACAGCAACGCCTCAGCCTCGCCCGCGCGCTGCTGCACAAACCGCAAATCCTGTTCCTCGACGAAGCCACCAACCAGCTCGACGGCGAATCTGCATTGGCGCTGATGCAAGTTCTCAAGCAAAACCTTCCCGACACACTCGTCATCGGTATTAGTCATCAACCCGAAATCCAAGCCTTGTTCGGACGGCGTATCGGTTTGGAAGACAAAACCGGCGGGGCGCAATAGCGAAAGGCCGTCTGAAAACCCGTTTTCACAGTTTTCAGACGGCCTTCAGGCTTTATACAGTCTGGCTCACGGATGTGCGCAATTCCGTAATTCTTGTTTTCGACAGGGATTATGTTTAAGCAACACCGCCGCGCAGGCTGCCTCGTCGGCGCAGTCTTCCCAGCCGTCGGCATCACGCACATAGATTCCCTCTGTTTGATGACATTCCAGCTTGGCTTCAAGCATGGCGTGCAGACTGTCGTAGCACAGGATGGCGCCGTGGAAATCGAACCACACCGGGGCACGGGGCTGCTCCGTATCGCCGCATTCGATGCAGTAAAACTCACCCTCAAATTCGAATACCGGCAACAGGTTCGGCTCAAACAGCTCAAACAGGGGGAAATCCGGCTCGTGGCGGTTGGTTTCCATGCGCCTTGCCCACTCGGCCAGCGCCGCTTCCACGGGAAGGAAGAGATGGTAATGGAACAGCGGTGTGTCTAAAGGCTGTGTGTCCGGCTGCACGCTGCCGTTGTGCCAGCCGTAGAGCGCAAACCATTCCTGCGGTGGCCGGAGGGCGAAACCGGCGGCATCGAGTTTGGCCTGCAAATCCGCACGGCTCAAACCGGCCTGCAGGCTGGCCGGAAAGTGCGGGTCGTGTTGGGCGGCAATGGCGGTAAGTTCGGTGAGGATGTGGTGAAGCTGCATAGGACTACCTGAAAAATGGATGCGGGTTAAGACTGCTTTTTCGTGCGAACATTATCAAAACTTCGTAGGGAAGTATAGGATGATGATGCAGAAAGAAGGTTGGCAAACCATGCTCTACCACCCGCCCACCGAAGCGGAAGAAGTGTTGGAAGCATTGGTTAACCGCCGCAACCAGCTGGTGGATATGCGGACTGCCGAGAAAAACCGTCTGCATCAGGTTCACGAAACGCAAGTCGAAAGCGTCAAACAACTGATTGCTCATTTTGACCGGCTGATTGACGAATTGGACAAACAAATCGACGAGCACACCCACACGCATTTTGACGGCAAAGCCAAAGTGGCGGAACAAATCAAAGGCATCGGTTCGATAACGACGGCTACGCTGATGGCGATGCTGCCGGAATTGGGACGGCTGAACCACAAACGGATAGCGAGTCTGGTCGGTATTGCCCCGCACCCGAGGGAGAGCGGGGAAACCAAATTCAAAAGCCGCTGCTTCGGCGGAAGGTCTGCGGTGCGTAAGGCGCTGTATATGGCTACCGTGGTAGCGACACGTTTTGAACCGCTTATTCGGGATTTCTATCAGCGCCTGCTGTCTAAGGGTAAGCCGTATAAGGTTGCCGTTACGGCGTGTATGCGCAAACTGCTGACGATATTGAATGCCCGGATGCGTGATTATTTTGCCGAAAACGGTACCACCGAAAACGGTATCCAAACGGCTTGATTTGAGTTTTGGTATTTTTGCCCGACGGGGTGAAAAATACAGTTGCTACGCGAAACCAACCTTTCAGGCTGCCTTTAAATCAGCCCAAACCCCATCCCCGCAACCTCAAAACAAGGAATCCCGCCATGTTACGACACCCCGTCAAAACCCTTGCCGCCGTCTTGATCGGCGCCACACTCGCCCTTGCGCCCGCCGACGCCCGCAGCGTGCGCGATATCAAAGGCAATGCCGTCGAGATTCCCGACCAAGTCAACCGCATTGCCGATTTGTGGCCGGCCAACAACCAAGTCGTGCTGCTGTTGGGCGGCGCGGACAAACTCGTCGGCACGGTCGAAGCCATCCACAAGCGCCCGCGGTTTGTCAAAGTCTATCCGCGCATCAAACAAGTGCCCTCGCTTAGCAACGGCTCGAGCGTGCAGAGCGAAGCCCTGCTCGCCGCCCGACCCGATGTGGTGCTGCTCTCCCAGCCCGCCATGCAGCAGCAGGTGAAGCAGGCCGGGCTGAAAACCGTGCTGGTCAATTTCCAAACTTATGACGGCCTGAAAAAAACCGTCAGCATCACCGCCGACGTCATCGGCGGCAAAGCACCGCAGATTGCCAAGCAGTACAACGCCGAGCTGAACGCCAATATCCGCCTGTTTTCCGAGCGCACCAAAGCCATCCCCGCCGCGCAAAAACCGCTGGTGCTGCATCTGTCCGACGGCAAGAACCTGCGCAAAATCGACGGCGGCCGCTCCATCGTCGGCGACTGGATCCGCATCGCCGGCGGCCGCGCCGCGCTGCCGGACACCGCCAATCTGGTCGAAGTGCTGATGGAAGAAATCGTCAAAGCCAACCCCGACATCATCATTATCGGCGGCCGCAACGCTGCGGAAGCCATTGCCAAAATCCGCAAAGACCCGTCCTGGCAGAGCATCAAAGCGGTGAAAAACAAGCGCCTGCACGCCAACCCGGGCGGCACTTTCGGCTGGGACCGCTACAGCGCCGAAGGCGCGCTGCAGGTGCTGTGGGCGGGCAAGCTGTTCCACCCCGAACGCTTCCGCGACCTTGACCTGGCCGCCAAAACCCAGGCGTTTTACCAAAAATACTACCGCTACAATTTGAGCAAAAGCGACGCGCAGCGGATTGTAGACGGTTTGGATCCGCAGTAGTCCGGTTGTGTAAAGGGTTTTCAGGCTGCTTTTCCGTGCGGGAAGGCAGCCTGAAACTTTTGCCGAACCCGCAAACTGCTCCAAGCGGCACCATTCCCGCGCAGGCGGGAATGACGTTGCTTAGTGGAGCGCAATCAGCGTGTTGGCAAACTCAAAAATAAAAAAGCCGTCTGAACCCGCAATCTGGTTCAGACGGCCTTTTCTTTTCAGATAAACCGCTTTACGCCGGCACGCCCAAAATCACGCTGCCGGCTTTAAACAGCGCGGTGGCGGTTTGGCCGACCTGCAAATCCAGGCCGTCGGAGCTTTCGATGGTGATGCCGGCGATGATGGAGACGCCGCTGCCCAAGTCGATTTCAACCAGCGAATACACCGCGCCGCGGCTGATGTTGCTGATGGTGCCGGTCAGGCGGTTGCGGGCGGAAAGTCTGATGTGGGCGGCGTCGGTGGCGACGATCACGCTGGTGGATTTAATCAGGGCGACGACGGGTTTGCCTTCTTTGAGTTCGAGATATTCGCGGCTGTCGCAGGTAATGGTGGCGGCCAGTTCCTGTCCGCCGTTCAGGGCGACGATGACTTCGTCGTTAACTGCGCCGTGTTTGATGGCTTTTACGGTGCCGACAAGCTGGTTACGCGCGCTGGTTTTCATGTGGAGTCCTTTATCGATATTTATATGAAATCATTAAAAAATATTTTACTTAAAACGGTCTTGGCGCCGCCTTGGCAAAAACGGGCGCCATCTTAGCCGAAGTGTGATTTTTTGTAAATTTGACCGAAAGAATTAGGGTCTATTTCAGCCCGAACGGCGGCGGTGCTTTCAGGCTGCCTGCTGTGCCTGCCACGCGGCAAGCGCGGCGGCAAATTCGGCGGGAGTGTTGAAATTGGCGTAGGGCTGCCACGCATCAGGCATGGCGGTATCACGGGCCTGGATTTGCGCCACCCAGCGCATCACGCGGCGGCTGCCGCTTTTGAGATAGGCGGCCAGGCCGTCTGAAAGCGCGTCCGGCCAGTAGGCCAAGAGCGGATAGGCGGTTTCGGGCGAGCGCAGCATCAATACGGTATCGCAATCGGGTGCGCCCGCAGCGTTCAGACGGCCTATCATGGCTTCGGGCGCAATCAGCGTGTCGCAGGTCATCACATACACGCCCGCCAAACCCTGCCGCTGCGCTTGTTGCAGCGCCGACAATACGGCCGACAGCGGCCCTTGTTTGTCGGGCAAGGCATCGGGCAGGCGCACGGCGCGGGCAGGCGCGGGCAAACCGCTGCCGTCGTCGGCCAGCCACAGCGGGTGCTCGGGTGCGGTGTGTGCGGCAAGATAATCGAGCAGCGTGCCGCCTGCTACGGGCAACAGGGCTTTGGGGCTGCCCATGCGGCTGCTTTGGCCGCCGCAAAGGATAAGGAGCGGGAGTGGTTCGGTGTCGGGCATGGTGTACGGGGCGGGTTCAGACGGCCTTTAGCCATGCTGTTTCACCGTGTGCTGGGGTCGGAGAAGATTCCCGCCTGCGCGGGAATGACGGTGTTTAAGGTTTCAGGCTGCTTTGCGGCCGTCTGAAAAAGCAGCCTGAAAGCCGGTAGCTTGGGTCGGGATCCAACGGTTTTTGAAGCATACGGGATGTTGGGTTCGACAACCCAAGCTGCCTTACTGATTCAAAATATTCGCCAGCTGCGGCCAGCCGATTTCTTTGGCGTAATCGGCCGCGGTGTTGCCGCGCGCGTCGCGCAGCCGGGGATTGGCGCCCATCTCCAGCAGCACGCGCACGCTCTGTGCATTACCGGCGATGGCGGCGTGGTGCAGCATGGTTTGGCCGTTTTCATCGGCTTCATTGGCCGCTGCGGGATGTTTGTCCAAATAATCGCGCAGGCCGGGGGACATATTGATGTCGGCCGGATGCTGCTCAAGGTATTCGGGATGCTCTTCCTGACCGATGGCCAGCAGCACGTTTTGGCCGTCGCCGAAATCCAGCCCACAGGCTTCATCATGGGCACGGCGCTCTTGCTCGTCCATCTGCGCGCGCAGCGCCTGTATGCTGAAACCGCCGCAGGTTTTTTTACCGTAGGCCAGCAGCCAGTCGGTAATTTCGCGGTAGGGCAAATCGGTAATGCGCTCGCCTTTCCGAACGATGGTAAGAATATTCGGCTGGTTGATTAAGGTGCCGCTGATATTGACGCCGTCAAAGCAAATATCGTCCAGCCACATGTATTCGGTTTCGATAATCCCCTTGATTTCCTGAGAAAACGGAGCTTTTACTGCGGCATGGCTGAGCCCTTTGACGATACGGCGCTGTTCCCAGTAATACTCACGCCAGAAATATTTGAATGTCTCGCGTGCTTTTTCGGCTGCCTGCCGGAATTGCTCGTTGTCTTCCCGAACGAAAGATACCGGTTCGGCAGCACGTTTTTTGCCGAAAAGTCTGTCGAAAAATCCCAATTTGTCTCTCCTTTGGTGTAAACGGTTTTCAGGCTGCTTTGGCAACAGGCCGTCTGAAAATCTCAGGCTTTATCCCACGCATTAAACACGCGTGTGAAGCCGCAGCTGTTGATGCGGGGGTCGAGTTGGGGGGCGATGACTTGTTCCCAGGCGGTGCGGCAGGCGCCGGGGGAGCCGGGCAGGCAGAAGATCAGGGTGCGGTTGGCGATGCCGGCGCTGGCGCGTGATTGGATGGTGGACAGGCCGATTTCCTGCATGGAGACGGCGCGGAATACTTCGCCGAAACCGGGGATGGCGCGGTCGAACAGGATTTCTACGGCGTCGGGTGTGATGTCGCGGTCAAACATGCCGGTGCCGCCGGTGATAAGCAATACTTCGACGGCGGGGTCGGCGATGGCGGCGGATGCGGCGGCGCGGATGTCGTATTTTTCGTCGCGGCAGATTTGGCGGCCTTGCAAAACGTGGCCGCTGCTTTGCAGGGCTTCGGCCAGATAGTCGCCGCTTTTGTCGTCGGCGGCTTTGCGGGTGTCGCTGGCGGTGAGGATGCGGATGTTTAAAGGGCGGAATTCGGGTGCGGCTTTGTGCATGGTTTAGCCTCCGGTCATGGACAGGTTGGTAATCAGGCCGACTTTTTTGTCGTGCAGGTAGTGGTGTTCGGGTTTTTGGGCGACGGTGTCGTACAGGTAGCGTTGCAAGCCGTCTGAATCTTGGTTTTTCAGGTAGTCGCGCAGGTCGTAGGCGATGCCGCCAAACAGGCACAGGTGCATTTTGCCTTGGGCGGTAACGCGCAGGCGGTTGCAGCTTTTGCAGAAGTCTTCGCTGTAGGGTGCGATAAAGCCGATGCTGCCGGCAAAATCGCGGTGAAAATATTCGCGGGCGGGGCCGGCGTGCGGCAGGCGCGGCATAAGCTGCCAGCCCTGCTCTTGCAGGCCGCGCTCAATTTTGGCGGCGGAAAGATGCTGGCTGTTGAAAAAACCGAGGTTGTCGCCGGTTTGCATCAGCTCGATAAAGCGCAGGGTTACAGGGCGGTGTTTAACAAAATCGAGCGCGTCGACCAGGGTGCGTTCGGCGTAGCGGCGCAGCAGCAGAGTGTTGATTTTTATGCCGTAAAAACCGCTCTCAAGAATGGCATCGAGGTCGCGCAGGATGTTGCTGCACTCGCGTTTGCCGGTGATTTCGTAAAACACTTCGGGGTCGAAGCTGTCGATGCTGATGTTGATTTTGTCGAGACCGGCCGCGCGGTAGGCGGGAAAGAGTTTGCCAAGTCTAAATGCATTGGTAGTCAGGGCGACGTTTTCGATTTCGGGCGCGGCTTTGCAGGCGGCGATGATGTCGGCCAAATCGCGGCGCAGGGTCGGCTCGCCGCCGGTGATGCGGATTTTGCGCGTGCCGCAGCGGGCAAAGGTGTTGACCAGCGTTTCGATTTCGGCAAGCGACATTTCGTCGGGCTTGGCCTTGCCCTGGTAGCCGTCGGGCAGGCAGTAGGTGCAGCGGTAGTTGCACAGGTCGGTAACGGACAGGCGCAAATAGCTCAGACGGCGGTTGAAGGGGTCGGTAAGCGGGGCGGTGTTGTTCATGGCGTGTCTCGGGGGTGTGCGGGTGGGGTGGTTTGGGGTTTTCAGGCTGCTTTTTTTGTTTTTCAGACGGCCTTTGGCGGCTTTCAGGCTGCCTTTGTGTGTTTGGCAACTGTGTGCGTGGCAATGACGGCATTTAAGGTTTCAGGCTGCTTTTCAGACGGCCTTTTGCCGTTTTGCAAACGGCTGTCGGATACAAGTATCCGACCTACGGGCTTTCAGGCTGCCTGCACCAAGGCCGCGTCCACGGCCGCGAGCGCGTGGATGGCGGTGCTGTCGAACACGGGCAGCGGGCTGGTTTCTTCGTTTACGATCAGGCAGATTTCGGTGCAGCCGAGTATCACGC
>NZ_JBKGTW010000049.1:0-14440 GCF_046546535.1 Neisseria sp. WLZKY-1 | reverse complement strand
TTGTTTGCCTTGGTCGGATGCGGGCGGCGGCGGGCGGTTTGTTGCTATGATACGGAAGTTCCGATATACAAGGTCGGATTCTCGAATCCGACGTTTCCCCGCAAGGGGAAAATCCGCGTTCCGTCACGCCGCTGCCGCCCCATGCCGCCCTTGCGGTCGGCTGTCGGATTCGAGAATCCGACCTGCAGTGTGCGTTGTCTGTTAAAGGCCGTCTGAAAACCCTGTTTCGGTTTTTTCAGACGGCCTTTTTTTGTTTTGGCGTTTTCAGACGGCCTTTCTGTGTGGGCGGGAGAGGTCTCGGCGCGTCAGCCGTGTTCGTGGCCTTCGTGGGCGCAGCCGCAGGCGCAGGCGTGGGCTTCGTGCCATTCGTCTTCGCTGCCGTCGAAGTCTTCGGCTGCGTCGAAATCTCCGTTTTCCGCCAGCGCGGCGACTTCGGCCAAATCCTGTGCGCCTTCGACCCAGAAGCAGGGTTCGCCCTCGGCTGCGTCGGGCGGCAGGACGGCGGCTTGGCCGTCGTGCCAGGCGATCCAGTAGCCGTTGGCCGTCTGAAAAAAGCGGGCGTCGGGGTGGATGGTTTCGCCCTCCGTGCCTGCAAGCATGCGTTCGGCGATGTCGGTTTGGAAGGGGAGTGTGTTCATGTTGGTGTCTTTTCTATCTATACGGTTGGTCAAACGGGCTTTCAGACGGCCTTTGTGCCTGCGGAGGCTGTCTGAAAGCCTTCTTCGCGTGCGCCGTCGTTCAGGGCGATTTCGATTTCGCCGTAGTCCTGCGGCTGGCTGAGGCGCACCAGCCCTTCTTTGGCCAGTTCGAGCAGGGCGATGAAGCTGACGACGACGTAGGCCGCGCCTTGTTCGGCTCGCAGCAGTTCGGAGAAGCGGCAGGGGGCGTTTTGCAGGCGGCGCAGGATGGCGCTCATCTGCGCGCGCACGGACAGGGCTTCGCGCACGACTTGGTGGCTTTTGTTGTGGCTGGCGCGGGAGAGGATGGCGAGCCAGGCTTGGGTGAGATCGGCCGTCTGAACTTCGGGCAGACGGGTTTCGACGGCGATTTCCAGCGGCAGATACGCCCAGGCGAAATCGCGTCCGGCACGCGGCAGCGCGTCCAAGCCCTGCGCGGCGAGTTTCATTTGTTCGTAGGCCAAGAGGCGGCGGACGAGTTCGGCGCGGGGGTCGGCGGCTTCTTCGTCTTCGACCTCGGGCGGCGCGGGCAGGAGCAGGCGCGATTTGATTTCGATGAGCACGGCGGCCATCAGCAGGTATTCGGCGGCCAAATCGAAACGCTGCGCTTCGATTTGCGCGATGTAGTGCAGGTATTGCTCGGTAATCCGCACCATCGGGATGTCGAGCACGTCGATGTTTTGCTTGCGGATCAGGTAGAGCAGCAGATCAAGCGGCCCCTGGAAGCTGCCGAGGACGATTTTCAGCGCGTCGGGCGGGATGAACAAATCCTGCGGCACGTCGCTGACGGGTTGGCCGAATATCCAGGCGACGGCGCTTTCAGACGGCCTCTGCGCGGCTTCGGTGCTCACGGCCTATCCCCGCCACCCGCCAGCAGGCGGCGGATTTGGGCGATGGTTTGGCGCGAGGCGGCGCTGCGCGTTTCGTCGGAGGCGTCGTCCGCAGCGGACACCACGCCGCACAAATGGGCGTAGGGCAGGCCGAGTTCGCGCGCGAGCACGGCTTCGGGCATGCCGGTCATGCCGAGCACGTGCACGCTGTCGTTTTTCAGGCGGCGCATCTCGGCGCGGGTGGGCGTGCGCGGCCCTTGCAGGCAGCCGTAAACGGCTTCGGCCGCGATGGCGGTGTCTTGCGCGGCGGCGTGTTCGAGTAAGGTTCGGCGCAGGGCGGCGTCGTAGGGTTCGGTGAAGTCGGTGTGCACCACGCCGCACGCGTCGTTTTCAAAAAAGGTGGCGGCGCGGCCGCAGGTGTAGTCGATCAGATCGTCGGGCAGCACCAGCGATCCGACGCTCAGCGCGGCATCGAGCGAGGTGACGGCGGACACGGCAACGATTCCGGAAACGCCGAGCGAGTGCAGCGCCCAGATGTTGGCGCGGTAGTTGATTTCGTGCGGCGCGAGGGTGTGGTTGAGTCCGTGGCGGGCGAGAAAGGCGATGTCGCGCCCTCCCGCGCAGCCGACAAGCAGCGGCGCGGAGGGCAGGCCGTAGGGCGTTCGCACGATGCGCCGCTCTGCGGTTTCGAGTTCGGGAATGCGTGAGAGGCCGCTGCCTCCGATAACGGCTAACATGGCAAAGTCCGTCGGAATAAAAAAGGCGGCATTGTAAACGAAGAGCGCAAAGGCCGTCTGAAAAACACGGCGCACTCTTTACCACAGGCGGCGCGGGCGGAGCAGCAGGCAGCGGCGGGTTTTCAGACGGCCGCAAAATAGCGTCCGCCTTTTCCGCTATACTCGCGCGCCACAGCCATTTTGCGGAGCTCCGCCATGCCCCCGTCTCTTGCCAATAAAAACAAACACGCCGCGCCGCTTTTGGTGTTCGGCTGCGTGGTTTTCGGACTGGGCAGCCTGATTGTCCGCTTCGTGCCCGTGGGCGCGTATGCCGTGGCCTGGTGGCGCCTGCTGGTGGCTGGTTTCGTATTCTGGCTACTCGCCCGCCGCTTCGGCCAGAAACTGCCGCAAAGCCGTGCGGCGGTGCGCTATGCCCTGATCTCGGGCGCGGCGCTGGGTTTCGATCTGGCGCTGTGGCACGAAAGCATCTACGCCGTCGGCCCGGGCATCTCCACTCTGCTCAACAGCCTGCAAATCTTTTTCCTCACCGCCATCGGCTTTTTCTTTTTCAACGAGCGCCTCGGCCGCATTCAGACGGCCGGGCTGCTGTTGGCCGTGTGCGGCGTGGCGATGATTGCCGCGCCCGAATCGGGCAGCAACGCCAAAGCGGCCTGGGGCTTTGTCAGCGGCATGGTTTCGGGCGCGATGCTGGCGCTGTCGATGGTGTTCGTGCGCAAAACCCAGCAGACCGAAGCTGCGCCGCTGTTTCCCGTGATGATGCTGGTGAGCGCGGGCGGCGTGCTGGCGCTCACCCTGCCCGCGCTGGTGTTCGACTGGGGGCGGCTCTATCCCGAAACGCCGCGCGACATCCTGCTGGTATTGGTTTACGGCGTGGTGATGCAGTGTTTCGCTTGGGGGCTGATTGCCTACGCCATCCCGCTTCTGTCGCTCTCGCTCACCGGCCTGCTGCTGCTCTCCGAACCCGTGGCCGCGCTGCTGATCGACTGCTTTTTGCTGGGCAAACCGATAGCCGCCGTGCAGTGGTGCGGCGCCGCCCTCACCCTCTTTTCCATCTACCTCGGCTCGCTGAAAACGGCGCACTGAACGCGGCGGGCGCGTGCCGCCCGTTTCGTGTAGAATCGCGCCTTTTTCAAGGCCGTCTGAAAGCCGCAGCATCCCGATGAACCCCTTTGCCCAAGCCCTGTCCGCCGCGCTCGAATTGTGCGTCGCCTCGAAAGAAATCACCGAAAACGGCAGCAGCGCCGGTTTCTTCTACCGCGAATCGCCCGTTTTCGACAACGATAGCGGCTGGCGCTTTTTCAGCGGCGACGAAAGCGACGAATACGCCGCCGACCCCGACAATTTCGCCGTCTGCCCGCTTGCCGACATCCTCGCCGCCTGCCCCGAAATCCGCCCCCTGCCCGCAGAACGCGAAGGCGCGTGGGAATGGAACGGCGAGGCCTACGTTCCCGCCGAAGGCTGGCAGCCGCAAAACTGAATCCCCGTTTTTCAGACGGCCTCTGTGCTTCATCAGGCCGTCTGAAACCGTTTTTTTAAAAAGGAAAACCCATGAACATCATCGAACCGAATCTCGACGGCAGCCAACTGCGTGTCGGTATCGTCCAAGCCCGTTTCACCAACGAAGTCGGCTCCGCCATGCTCGCAGCCGCCGTGGCCAAACTCAAAACCCTCGGCGTGCGCGACGACAACATCACCGTCACCACCGTGCCCGGCGCGCTGGAAATCCCGCTGGTGCTGCAATCGATGGCCGGCACGCAGCAGTTTGACGCCCTGATCGCCCTGGGCTGCGTTATCCGCGGCGAAACCTACCACTTCGAGCTGGTGTCCAACGAATCGGCCGCCGGCATCACCCGCACCACCCTCGATTACAGCATCCCCGTTGCCAACGCCGTGCTCACCACCGAAAACGACGAACAGGCGCACGCCCGCATCGTCGAAAAAGCCGAAGACGCCGCCGTCGTTGCCGTCGAATGCGGCAACCTCATCAACTTCTTCCTCGGCGAACAGGACGACTGAGGCCGTCTGAAACCGTCCGAATCCCGCCCGCAAAGGATACCCATGAAACCCAGCAGCCCCCGCCGCCGCGCCCGCGAATTCACCGTGCAGGCGCTTTACCAGGCCGCCGTCAACGGCACGTCCGCGCCCGAAGTCGCGCAAAACATCCGCGAAGCCTCCGACTTCCGCCGCGCCGACGGCGAACTCTTCACCGCCCTCTTCTTCGGCGCGCACGCCAACAGCGGCGAATATATGCAGATCATCCGCCCCCTGCTCGACCGCGACGAAAAAGACGTCAACCCCGTCGAACGCGCCGTTTTGCTGATGGCCTGCCACGAACTTTCCGCCATGCCGGAAACACCCTACCCCGTGATCATCAACGAAGCCATCGAAGTCACCAAAACCTACGGCGGCACCGACAGCCACAAATTCGTCAACGGCATCCTCGACAAACTCGCCACGCAGCTGCGCCCGAACGACCCGAAACGCAGCTGACAGCGCCCGATGCCGCAAACGGTATCAAAAAGGCCGTCTGAAAGACCAGAAACCGGACTTTCAGACGGCCTTTGCCGACGGCGGGTATGCGGGAAACGCGTGTATCGCTCTGCGGCGCGCACGGTTTCCCCATTTTGCGGGAAACCGTGCGGGCAGACAAAAGGCCGTCTGAAAAATGTTTTTCAGACGGCCTTTGCCGTACCTAACCCTGTTTCAACGCTTCCAGCAGCCTGCCGTGTATGCCGCCGAAGCCGCCGTTGCTCATCACCAGAATATGGTCGCCCGGTTTGGCGCATCGGGCGATTTCGGCGACGAATGCGTCAAAATCTTTGCCCACGTGCAGCTTATCGCCCAGCGGGGCGAGGGCTTCGGCTACGTCCCAGTCCACGCCGCCGGCGTAGCAAAACACTTGGTCGGCTTCGGCCAGGCTCGCGGGCAGCGCGGCTTTCATCGTGCCGAGTTTCATGGTGTTGGAACGCGGCTCGAGCACGGCCAGAATCCTTGCGCCGCCGATGCGCTGGCGCAAACCGGCCACGGTGGTGGCGATGGCGGTGGGGTGGTGGGCGAAATCGTCGTACACGGTTACGCCGTTTGCTTCACCTTTGATTTCCATGCGGCGTTTGACGTTTTTAAACGCACTCAAGGCTTCGCAGGCCGTCTGAACGTCCACGCCTGCATGGCGGGCGGCGGCAATCACGGCCAGCGCGTTCATGCGGTTGTGTTCGCCCATCAGGTTCCACGCGATGTGTCCGGCCTTTTTGCCTTGGAACAACACGTCAAACGCGCCGCCGTCAAACACTTCGCCCACCTGCCAGCCGTCGGCCGTGCCGAAGGTTTCCACGGGTGTCCAGCAGCCTTTGTCGAGCGTGTCGCGCAGGCTTTGTTCGCGGCCGTTGGCGGCAATCAGGCCGTCTGAAGGGATGGTGCGGACAAGGTGGTGAAACTGGGTTTGAATCGCGGCCAGGTCGGGGAAGATGTCGGCGTGGTCGTATTCGAGGTTGTTCAACACGGCCGTGCGCGGGCGGTAGTGGACGAATTTGGAGCGTTTGTCGAAAAAGGCGGTGTCGTATTCGTCGGCCTCAATCACGAAAAACGGCGATTTGGAATGCGGGTCTTGGCGCGGCGTTTGCGGCAGGCGGGCGGATACGCTGAAATTTTCCGGCACGCCGCCGATAAGAAAGCCCGGCGCGAGTCCGGCAAATTCGAGTACCCACGCAAGCATCGAAGCGGTGGTGGTTTTGCCGTGCGTCCCGGCCACGGCCAGCACCCAATGCTTATGCAACACGTTTTCCGCCAGCCATTGCGGGCCGGATGTGTAGGGCAAACCTTGGTTCAAAATGGCTTCCACCACGTCCATGCCGCGCTTGGCCACGTTGCCGATTACATACATATCGGCCGGATATTGCTGCAACTGTGCCGCGTCGAAGCCTTCGTGTACGTCGATGCCCAAGGCTTCGAGCTGGGTGCTCATCGGCGGATACATTTTCGCGTCGCAACCGCTGACTCTGTAGCCTGCCTCTTTGGCAATCGCGGCCACGCCGCCCATAAATGTGCCGCCGATGCCGATAATGTGGATGTGTTTCATGGTGGTTCTGCCGGATGGAAAAGGGCGGATTATAGCCCAAGCGTTTGTTGGGGAGGTCGTCTGAAAAAGGCCGTCTGAAAAAAGGCCATCTGAAAAGCGGCGGGATGCTTTTCAGACGGCCTTAGGGCGTGTTGGCAATCAGAACTTGTAGTTCACGCTCAGGCGGAAGTCGCGGCCGGTTTCGGGCAGCGACGAGCCGTCGCGGGCGCTGCTGCGCTGGCTGTGAGGTTTGTACAGTTTGTTGCCGACGTTGTTGACGGCGAAGTTGACGTTCAAATCGTCTTTGCCGGTGGGCTTCCAGTTGGCGAAGATGTCGTTGACGCCGTAGCCCGCGCGTACGGTGTTGGTGCCGCCCGAGCCGCGCTGGCTGGTGCCGGTGTCGTAAACCGATTTTTGCACGTAGCGGCCGCGCCAGCCGATTTCCAGATTCGGGTTGTCGAAGCGGTAGCTCAAGCCGGTTGTCCAGGTGCGTCCCATCGGGATGGCGGTGACGATGGAGTCGAGGCTGGCGCCGGCCATTTTCGGCTTGTTGTAGGCCATGGCCGCGCGGGCAGTGAAGCCGTGCCATTTGTAGGCTGCACCCAGCTCGTAGCCGCTGTTTTTGAGCGTGCCGCCGTTGTAGTAAAGGTAATGGTCTTTCGTGGGTAGGTTTTTTACAGCCTGAACGTCTTTAATCTGCTGGTTGAAGTAGCTGGCATTCAGCGAGAGGGCGTTGTTCCAGTTGTATTTCACGCCGACTTCGGCATTGCGCGAGCGTTCGGCTTTCAAATCGCCGCTTATGTGGGAATAGCGGCCGCCGGAAAGGGCAACTTCGGTCAGGCGCGGGCTGCGGCTGGCGTAGTTCAGGCTGGCGTTGAGCGAGAGTTCGGGCGTGATGTCGTAAATCGCGCCGATGCTGGGGTTGACGTTGTGGCCGGACGCTTTGCCGTTGGAGAAGGTGGCGTTGAAGCGGTCGTAACGCAGGCCGGTGGTGAGGGTGACGGGTTCGATGTCCCAAATACCTTCGAGATAGAAGCCGGTATCGGTTTTTTTCTCTTGGTTGAGACCGGCTTTTAATGTGCGCGGCTCGGCTTCCTGATGGCGCCAGTTGATGCCGTATTTGAGGGTGTGGCGGTCAAACAGGCGGCTGTCGAGTTTGAGGTTGGCGCCGGTAGTGCGCACTTTGGCATCCAGCTCGTATTGGCTGCCGCTGGCTTCGTCTCGGTTCATCACTTTGCGGTACACGTTGGCCTGGGCTTGGCTGATGAAGCCGATGTTGTGGCCGAGGTATTCCAGGTTGGTGGTGTCGTGGGTCAGCGTGCGGTATATCGGGCTGTTGTTTTCGGTGTCGGGTACGCAGCTGCCGTCGGGATTGTAGATAATCGGGCCGCCGCGTCCGCGTGTTTTACAGGCTTGGGAGAAGTCAAACTCTTCGCGCAGGGCACGTGTACCGTAGGTTTTTTCCTGACGGTGGCTCAAGGTGAGGCGGTGGTCTTCGTTGAAGTTGTAGCTGATTTTGCCCAACAGGCCGCGTTGGCCGAGGGCGCTGTTGTGCACGCGGCTGCTGTGGTCGTGGGGCGCGTAGCCTTTGCCCGGTTTGTAGTCTTTTTCGGTAACCCAGTTGGCGGCCACCACGGCGTCGAAGCCGCCCGCGCGGCCGTAGGCGGAGAAGCCTCTGTTCCAGCCTTTGTTGCTCGACACGCCCGCATTGACTTTAAAACCGACATCTTGGCCTTCGCGCAGCAGGTCTTTGGCATCGATGGTTTGCGAAATCACCGCGCCGCTGGTTGCGCCTATGCCCGCAGATGCCGAGCCCGTGCCTTTTTGCACGCCGATAACCTTCACCAGCGCGGGGTCGAACAGGAAGCGGCCGTTGTGGTGGAAAAGCTGGGTGTCGGAATAGGTGTCATCCACTTTCACATCGATTTGATCCTGACCCATGCCGCGGATGGTGACCCATTGCGATGTGCCGTTGCCGCCGCCGAAGCTGACAGCGGGTTCGGCGGAGAGCACGTCTTTCATGTCGGTGGACGTGCTCTCGTCGATGCTGCGGATGTTCACGCGGTGGGTGGCCGATACGCCCTGGCCGCGGACGTGCACGGTTTCGAGGCCGGAAGCATCCTGCGCGGCATCGGTGTCGGCGGCTTGGGCGAAACCGCTGCACAGGGCAAGCGTGAGCAGGCTGAGGGAGAAACGGGTATTTGTCTGCATAAGGCAAAACTCCTTGGTTTGAGGCCGGACGGCAAGGCAGAAGCCGCCGGAAATGTTTTAAAAATTAGGAAAAAAGAATTAAAAACAGAAAAACGAACGTCGGGCTTTGTCAGAAAACCCAACGTCTGCCACGATTATAACTAAATTTGTTATCGTTTGTGATATTTGTTTTAAGAAATGCGTCAGATATGCTTTTAAAGCCGTCTGAAACGCAGCCTCAACGAAGCCGAAAGCCCGTTGTTCTGTTTTCACTTCGTCGAAGCTTCGCTTTCAGACGGCCTTTTTGCGTTTTCATGCCGTGTTTTGCCGTTTACCGCATCCCTCCGTTACACATGAGAAGAAAACCCATGGAATCACGGAGGTCGTGCCGCCATCAGGCCGCCGCGGCTTTCAGACGGCCTGAGGGGCTGATAGAATGCCGCCGTCTTTTTTGTGTTTTTACGGTGTTTGATGAGCATATTCCACGCCCTGTCCGTCCTCTGCCTGCTGATTCTGATCAGCGCTTTCGTCTCATGTTCCGAACTCGCGCTGGCCTCGGCGCGCAAAATTAAATTGCAGGTGATGGCCAAAGAAGGCGACACCCGCGCCCTCGACGTGCTCAATATGCAGCAGCAGCCGGGCAGCTTCATCACCATCGTGCAAATCGGCCTCAACGCCGTGGCGATTCTGGCCGGTATTGTCGGCGAAGCGGCGGTGCGCCCCTATTTCGCCGCCTGGTTTGCCCGTTTCGGCACTTGGGGCGAAACCGCCGCGCCGCTGCTCACCTTTGTTCTGGTAACCGGCAGCTTCATTCTCGTGGCCGACCTGATGCCTAAACGCTTTGCCATGACCCATCCGGAAGCCGTTGCCGTGCGCATTGTGCGGCCGATGATGTTTCTGATTTTCCTGCTCAAACCTTTCGTGTGGATTTTCGACGGCCTGGCCAACGCCGTGTTCAAAATCCTGAACATCCCCACCGTGCGCCAAGACCAGCTCACTTCCGAAGACATCTACGCCGTGGTGGATGCCGGCGCGCAGGCGGGCGTGCTCAAAGAGCAGGAACACTATCTGATTGAAAACATCTTCGATATGCAGGAGCGCACTGTCACGTCCACCATGAGCACGCGCGAGTACATCGCCTATTTCGACAAAAACGACGACAGCGACACCGTACTTGCCGCCATGTCGGAAAAGCCGCACAACAAATTCCTTGTCTGCGACGGCGATTTGGAGCGCGTGATCGGCTACATCGAATCGCATGCCCTGCTCACCCTGTTTCTCAAAGAGAAAAACGTCCGCCTCACCGACAGGCGCGTGCTGCGCAAAGTGCTGTTCATCCCCGACACGCTGTCGCTGTTTGACGTGTTGGAAACCTTCAAAACATCGGGCGAAGACTTTGCCGTGGTCGTCAACGAATATGCGCTGGTCGTCGGCGTGGTGACGCTCAAAGATGTGATGAGCATCGTGATGGGCGAATTGGTCAATACCGAAGAAGAGCCGCAAATCATCCGCCGCACCGAAGACACCTGGCTGATCGACGGTGCCACGCCGCTGGCCGACGTGATGCGCGCGCTCGACATCGAAGCCTTTCCCCATTCGGAAAACTACGAAACCATCGCCGGTTTCATGATGTATTCCCTGCGCAAAATCCCCAAGCGCACCGATTCCGTGGTCTACGGCGCTTACAAATTCGAAATCATCGACACCGAAAACCTGAAAATCGACCAGCTTTTGGTTTCGCGCCAAGGCAACGCGCGCGAATAGGCGCGGCAAAGCAAAAGGCCGTCTGAAAATCCCGAAACGGGTTTTCAGACGGCCTTTTGTTCTTTGCGCGCCCTTTATTCGCCGCACATCGAACGCACCTGCTGCGGCACTTCGCCGCTGCATATCCAGGTAATCTGCTTGCCTTCCTGCAAGGGCAGCATCACCAGCGCTTTTTCGCCGTCAACGGGCGTGGCGTTGATGGCGCCTTGCAGGATGCTGACGTTCAGCCAGTATTTCTGCTGGGTGTCGTTCAAAGTGAGCGCTTCGGTGATTTGGTTCAGCTCCACGCCCTGCGACACGCGCTCGGCGACAATGTTTTGCGTGAAGACCAGCGCGTCGGCGGGCGAATCGGGATTGACAGCGGGTTTGAACTCGATTTTGGGCACGGGTTTGCCGGTGACCGACGACACGGCAACAGGTTCTTCCAAACCGGCCAAACGGTAAACGGGCTGCACGAGATGGTTGAACTGCGGCGCAAACTGGGTCACGGCAGCGCAGAGGCCGACCAGCAGCAGGCACAGGACGCCGAGGATTTTGCCCGCCAGCGCCGCGCCGCCTTCGCCTTTGAAGCCGCAGACAAGAGCCAAAACGGCCAGCGCCACAGGCAGTGCATAAGACGGCACGCCCGTATCGGCCAGAAGGCTGCCCATGTCCAGCGCGTTGAGCAGCGGCAGCACGGCAAAGGCGGCGATGCCGAATACGAGCGCCAGAGCGGCAGCCGCCGCACCGGGGCGCGGCGGCTTTTTCGCCGGGGCTTTTTGGTCGAAGGGGGTGGTTTTCTTGAAGAGAGGTAGGGAGAGTTTCGCCATAATGTGAAGGTGATTAACTGAAATTTAAAATGTCCGCGATTTTAGCAATTTGCGTTAAATCAGGCAATCGCAGGCCGTCTGAAAAAGCGTTTTCAGACGGCCTCCCGAACAATTAGTTCCTGCCGCAGCAGGCTTTGTATTTTTTGCCGCTGCCGCAGGGACAGGGGTCGTTGCGGCCGGTTTTCGCACCCTCGCGGCGCACGGTTTGCGGTTTGTTTTTCACCGCGTGCCAGTAGGCGTGGATGTTGCGCACGGCGTGGGGGACTTCGTCTTGCAGGCTGCGGATTTCGTTGTTGTCCAAATCGGAGAGAACGTCGTCCTCTTCGTAGATGCCGCCCAGCACCATCAGCGGGTAGAACAGGTCTTCAAATTCTTCGTCGTCGATGGCGGCGAACCAGTCGGTCGGCGTGGTGTCGAGGGCGTAGAGGTAGGCGTTGCACCAGGAAAAATAGTCGGGTTCGCCGTTGTCGTATTCGTGCAGCAGCAGCGCGGGCGGCTGCTTCTGCGCCCACGCCTGCCGCAATTCTTCCGCCCACTCGGCCACGGCTTGGACGACGCGGGCTTTGTTTTCGTCGTTTAAGGGGGCGTCGCCGATGATGTCGGCGCTGATTTGCGGCAGGTGGTCGGCGATGCTGTCGGGGCCGCTGACCCAAGCGGTGAGATAGGCTTGGACTTCGTCGTCACGCATGGCCGCGCCTTCGGCGGCATGGGCGTTGAGCAGTTGTGAGATGGTTTGTTGCGGGGTCATGGGGTTTCCTTACTTACATATTGAAACAACACGAAAATCTACGGCGTTGCTGCGCCTTAGCTCGAAGAAGGCGGTTTTCTACGGCATTGGCATGCCAAGAAAACCTGCCCCGTATTACGCATACTGTCTGCGGCTTGCTGCCTTGTATCTTCCCGTGTTGTTTCACTATAAAAACGGCGCACTGTTCCATACAGTGCGGCAGATGAAAAACGGCAGGGATGAGGCCGTCTGAAAGCGGGGCGTCAAAGAAAGTAAAAAGCAGAGGGCCGTTTTCAGACGGCCTCTGCCGTGCGGTATCGGGAGGCCGTCTGAAAACCCCTTTTTTGGTTTTGACTTCGTTGAAGCTTCGCTTTCAGACGGCCTTTGCTGCCTTTCAGACGGCCTTAACGTTCAATCTGCGATACGTCGCGCACCGCGCCTTTGTCGGCGGAAGTGGCCATCGCGCCGTAGGCGCGCAGGGCGGCGGAGACGTAGCGTTCGCGGTTTTCCGGCTTCCATGCTTGGCTGCCTTTGGCTTCCATTTGGGCGCGACGCTCGGCAAGTTCTTCGTCGGAGATTTTCAGGTTGATGCTGCGGTTGGGGATGTCGATTTCAATCGTATCGCCTTCGTGCACCAAGCCGATGGCGCCGCCTTCGGCCGCTTCGGGGGAAACGTGACCGATACTCAAGCCCGATGTGCCGCCGGAGAAACGGCCGTCGGTGAGCAAGGCGCATTGGGCGCCCAGGCCTTTGGATTTGAGATAGCTGGTGGGATACAGCATTTCCTGCATACCTGGGCCGCCTTTGGGGCCTTCGTAGCGGATGATGACGATGTCGCCGGCGACGATTTGGTTGCCCAAAATGCCTTCTACTGCGTCTTCTTGGCTTTCAAATACACGGGCGCGGCCGGTAAATTTGAGGATACTCTCGTCCACGCCTGCGGTTTTCACCACGCAGCCGCGCTCGGCGATATTGCCGAACAATACTGCCAAGCCGCCGTCTTGCGAGTAGGCATGTTCAACATCGCGGATACAGCCTTTTTCGCGGTCGAGGTCGAGGGTTTTCCACATGCGGTTTTGCGAGAACGCTTGGGTTGTGCGCACGCCACCGGGCGCGGCTTTGAAGCGTTCGATGGCGTGGGTGTTTTCGGGATTGGTCACGTCCCATTTTTCAATCGCGTCTTTCAGCGTCGGCGCGTGGATGGTGTACACGTCAGTGTGCAGTTTGCCCGCTTTGTCCAGTTCTTTCAGGATGGCGAAGATGCCGCCCGCGCGGTGCACGTCTTCCATGTAGTAGTCGTGGTTGTTGGGCGCGGTTTTGCAGATGCAGGGTACGACGCGGCTTAAGCGGTCGATGTCGGCCATTTTGAAATCCACGCCCGCTTCGTTGGCGACGGCGAGCAAATGCAGGATGGTGTTGGTTGAACCGCCCATGGCGATGTCCATGGTCATGGCGTTTTCAAATGCTTTTTTGGTGGCAATGCTGCGCGGCAGCACGGTTTCGTCGTCTTGCTCGTAATAGCGTTTGGTGATTTCGACAATCATGCGGCCGGCTTCAAGGAACAATTCTTTGCGACCTGCATGGGTGGCGAGGTAGGAGCCGTTGCCGGGCAGGGACAGGCCGAGCGCTTCGGTCAGGCAGTTCATGGAGTTGGCGGTGAACATGCCGGAGCAGGAGCCGCAAGTCGGGCAGGCGTTTTGTTCGACTTCTTCGACCTGTTGGTTGCTGACATTGTCGTCCGCCGATTCAATCATGGCGTCAATCAAGTCCAAGCGGCGTTCTGGCTGGATGTTGGCCACGCCGATGACCTTGCCTGCTTCCATCGGGCCACCAGAGACGAAGATGGTCGGTATGTTCAGGCGCATGGCGGCAATCAGCATCCCGGGGGTGATTTTGTCGCAGTTGGAAATACACACCAGCGCGTCGGCGCAGTGGGCGTTCACCATGTATTCGATGGAGTCGGCAATTAAATCGCGGCTGGGCAGGGAATACAGCATGCCGCTGTGTCCCATGGCGATGCCGTCGTCGATGGCGATGGTGTTGAATTCTTTGGCAATTGCGCCCGCTTTTTCAATTTCGCGGGCAACCAGTTGGCCCATGTTGTGCAGGTGGACATGGCCGGGCACGAATTGGGTGAAGGAGTTGGCAACGGCGATGATGGGCTTGCCGAAGTCGGTTTCCATCACGCCGGTGGCACGCCACAGCGCGCGCGCACCAGCCATATTGCGGCCGTGGGTGGAAGTTTTGGAGCGGTAGTCGGGCATGGTTGTGTGTCCTTGATTGTTGTGTAGTGAGAGGCCGTCTGAAACGCTTTTTCAGACGGCCTTCGGAGAAATGGCGCAGGGGCGCGATTCTATACCAGCGCGCGGCACGAAAGAAGCGGCGGCGTGCCAAATCGGCCGGATTGTTGCCAAAGCGCGGCAGAAGACGGATAAGGCAAAGGCCGTCTGAAACCGGATTTGAGGTTTCAGACGGCCTTTTTCAGATGGCCTTCGGGTGGCAGGATATTGCAGAAACCTCATGCGTTGCTGCGCGGCACGCTCTAGGATCTGTTGACATTCAATTTTTCACAGTATCATACAGATATGACCAGATATACCCTATCCGATGCCCAGTGGGCAGCCATCGAACCGCTTTGTCCGGGTAAAAAAG
>NZ_JBKGTW010000048.1:0-14754 GCF_046546535.1 Neisseria sp. WLZKY-1 | reverse complement strand
AAAAGATTGCGATGCGTTGTGAAAAGACGGATGAATCTTTTGCTGCCAACATTTATCTGGTTGCTACGGTTTTAAGGCTGGCTTGAATGTCAACAGACCCTAGACAACCAGCAAACTTCAAGTTAATATTATTTCTAAAGAAACAGTAATTATCGCCAGTAAAAAATAGGGGATTATCTTAATTTTTATTTGCCTATCCTGATTAAACAGAATAGCCACATAATTATGCAGATAACCTTATACTTAATTTATTCACATTATGTAACCATGGAAACAACAAAATGAATCTATTAAAAAATTTTATCGTAGACTTGAAAAAATTTAAGTTGCTTGGGAGCGTTCTTTATATAGAAGGCATCGGGATAGTCTTAGGTCAAAATGCTAAAGAATATAGTGACATTAACTACCAGTTAATCATTAAAAATTCAACTAACAGCTATGTAAAACCCTTAGCTAAAGCACATCATGAGGAACTCACTGCACAGTATTCTAAAGATCCGAATATTTCTTATGATAAGTGTTGGTTTGCCACACTAAATTATAAAGGTGTCGACATTACCGACATCCCTGTAGGGAATTATGAACTTTTCTTAAAAATAATAGTAAACGGCATAGAAGAAATCATTAGCTTACAAACTAAAAACGAAATAAATATTGATAATGCCCTTTTTACTTTTAAAGTCAATAATGCTGGCAATAAATTTATTATAAAAGAAAAATTAAAAGGCGATATTGCCTATTGCCAATATAGTGATGAAAAATTAAAAATTGTGGGGTGTTATCAAGACGAATATAATAATTTTATTCAAGCGCCATCTAATTTAAATAATGTACATGTTCGTTTTTTTGGTAAAAACAATCGTGTAATCCTGCATAAAAATTCAAACCTCAAAAATACTTTTATTGAATTTAAAGGAAGTAATGCTACTATCGTAATAGGAGAAAGAGCAGGTATTTTCGGTATGTTCCGATTAGGATTTGGTTGTAAAATTGAAATAGGAAATGGAACAACAAGTACCAATGGTGTCTATATGACCTGTGCTGAAAGTACAAGTATCACTATTGGGGATGATTGCATGTTCGCCACTAATAACCAAATTCGAACAGATGATGCTCATGCAATTTATGATGCTGACACTGGTAAACGCATTAATTTCTCGAAAGATATTGTAATTGGCAATCATGTTTGGGTTGCATATGGAGCAACTATCTTAGGCGGAAGTCGTATTGGTGATGGTTCGGTTATTGGCGCTTTCTCATTACTGAAAAAACCAGTCCCAAATAATTGTATTGCAGCAGGCGTTCCGGCAAAAGTAATCAGAGAAAATATTATTTGGGAGCGACCGCTACTGCTGAATGCTGAAGATGAAAATAGTTTTTTACTTGCTAAGGGTTTCTAATAAAATAGGGGCTTAGGAAGCAAAAATCATTTTAAAGGATCATTCCGCAACATTTTCAGCAGTACTTTGTACAAATTATCATGCCTGTGATTGAAGCGAAATTCAGTTTCTTTCAGATGCAAGTAAAACGTATGTTTTGCTACGCCATGAAACTGTATCAGACGGTGTTTCGCATAACTCTAAAACGACTCAATACCGTTAATGTGTTGCGCTCCACGAGCAAACTCATTTTGCCCGTGATACACCCTAAAATGCTTTGCAAATCCCATATCAATCAAACCGTGATAACCGCGCCATCCGTCAGTATTGATGACGCTCTCAATGGAGATATGGCCGCGTATAACCTTTTGTAGCGTGGCTTTGGAGGCATCGGGGACGATTTCCGTATAGACCTTGTCGCCTCGTTTAAGTACCCCAAAGACGATGGTTTTGCCACTGGCACCGCGACCACGTTTGCCACGAATACGCTTCGCACCAAAGTAGGATTCGTCAAGTTCAACAACGCCATCAAAAGGAGTTAGCTGCTCACATTCAGCAGCTAACCGTTGCCGTAATTTTAAGAATAGCGTGTTGATACTTCTGACACTGATGCCGGTTAATCTGGCAGTATCGGAAGCAGTCAAATCCAAGGCAAATAGCCGTAGAATTTGACGAAATTGTGGTTCAGAAATTTTGCTGAACTTTTGATACTTGTTTTTTAATTTTATTTCAGAAGATTATCACTGTTTTTGGTGATTTTGCTTCCTAAGCCCCTAAAATATAACCAAACCTATCTTTTCCTACCCTGCGTAACGATTTAGGATATTGGTTTAAATCAAACCCCCTTCTTCCTCTCATCTCAAAGGCCGAGACCTTTGCAAAAAAGCCCTTCCTTCGACAGCCGGAACCCAAACACAGGTTTTCGGCTGTTTTCGCCCCCAATACCTCCTGATTTTACCCAAATACCCCCTTAATCCTCCCCGGACGCCCCATAATAAGGCATCCGGGCCGCCTTTTAGGCGGCAGCAGACACACTTAGCCTGTTAGCCGCTTTCAACAGGTTTAAACACATCGCCTTCAGATGGCTTTGTGCGCTCACTTTGAGCAGACCAAAATAGGCTGCCCGGGCGTAGCGGAATTTACGGTGCAGCGTACCAAAGCTTTGTTCGACCACATACCGGGTCTTCGACAAATATCGGTTACGTTTGGTTTGCGCTTCCGTCAGCGGACGGTTGCGGTGGGCTTTGCGCATAATGCCGTCCTGTAGCCGATGCTCTTCCAGATGTTGCCGGTTTTCCTTGCTGTCGTAGCCTTTGTCGGCATAGACGGCCGTACCTTCGGCTATCCCTTCCGGCAAAGGCGACAGGTGGTTGCACTCATGGGTATTGGCTGGGGTGATGTGCAGTTTCTCGATATATAGTGAGCCAAAATAAAAAAGATACAAGGCAGCAAGCCGCAGACAGTATGAGTAATACGGCAAGGTGCAGCAATGCCGTATATTTTTTATTTTGGTTCACTATAGCCTTCTTCATCGGTGCGGGTATGTTGTTTGTAACCGAGTTTGTAGAGGCCGTTTTTCTTTGTCCAACGGGCATCTTTATCTTTGCTCGGTGTGGTTTGGCCGCTGACTTGTCCTTCGTCATCAACTTCTATGGCTTGACGCTGTTTGCTGCCGGCGGTCTGAATAATGGTGGCGTCAATGACGGCCGCAGATGCTTTCTCTACTTTTAGGCCTTTTTCGGTCAGTTGGCGGTTAATCAGTTTCAGCAATTCGGACAGGGTCTTGTCTTGCGCCAGCCAGTTGCGGTAGCGGCATAAGGTGCTGTAATCGGGGATGCTCAGTTCGTCAAAACGGCAAAACAGGTTGAAATCGATGCGGGTGATGAGGCTGTGTTCGAGTTCGGGATCGGAGAGGCTGTGCCATTGTCCGAGTAGGACGGCTTTGAACATGGATAGCAGTGGATAGGCGGGACGGCCGCGGTGGTCTCGAAGGTAACGGGTTCTTTGACGATTCAGGTACTGTTCGATCGGCTGCCAATCAATCACTTGATCCAACTTCAATAGTGGGAAGCGGTCGATGTGTTTGGCAATCATGGCTTGTGCGGTTTGCCGGAAGAAGGTGCTCATGATAAATCCCCTAAATGTCTTGGTGGTAATTTAGGGGATTTTGGGGGGATTTTGCAAAGGTCTCGGGCAACCTGTTTGTGTTTGAAGAGCATCCCGATTTGAGCATCCCAAACACCACCAATCTGCTTGATGGCGCATTTGCCGGATTAAAGCGGCATTTGGAGTGCCATCACGGCATGCGGATGGCAAATAATGTTCGCTTTATTAAAGATTGTTTCTCTATCTCTAGTGATGAGTAGCACCTTTTTTGTCCTATAGCAGACTGGTTCTCGAAAATAGCACCTTTTTTGTCCTATATGCCAGCAAAACATACGTTTTACTTGCATCTGAAAGAAACTGAATTTCGCTTCAATCACAGGCATGATGATTTGTACAAAGTACTGCTGAAAATGTTGCGGAATGTTCCTTTAAAATGATTTTTGCTTCCTAAGCCCCAACAAAAATATCCAATATAAAAATTGTTCAAAAAACAAACAGTCGGACATCACTTTTCCAGATGCCGTTTAATGTTCGCCCACACCTTTTCTATTGGGTTCAACTCAGACGAGTACGGTAGTAGGGGGCTTCTTCCCTCTGCGCCATTTCACGTAATGCAGAGGCAACAACATCCAACTCCCAAATCACCGCTGCTTCAAAACCAGTGCGGCCTCATACAGCGCTTTTTTTCCTTCGCCTGTAATCTGTGAAGCCAGTGCTGCCGCCTGTTTTGTAGGCAGTTCGTCGGCAAGGATGCGGAGCACATGCAGGGTGGCGTCAGACAGTTCAGAGGTTTTTTCCCGCGCGGCGGGGTAGAGGATCAATACTATTTCGCCGCGCATTTGGTTGGCGTCTTCGCGCAAGGCCGTCTGAATGTCGTTTACCGTGCCGCACAAAAAGGTTTCGAAGGTTTTGGTCAGCTCGCGCGCCAGTGTCAGGCGGCGTTCCGGGAAGGCGGCGGCCATGTCGGCGAGGGTGTCGGCAATGCGGTGCGGTGTTTCAAACATTACGACGGGATAATCCGCCGCCTGCCATGCGGCGAACAGTTTGCTGCGTTCGGTGGTTTTCGGCGGCAGAAAACCGTTGAAATAAAAGTCGGACTCGGTGACGCCCGCCGCGCTGAGGGCAGCCATCACTGCGCTAGCGCCGGGCACGGGGACAACTTTGTAACCGGCCGCGCGGACGTGCTCCGCCAGCCGCGCACCCGGGTCGCACACGGCGGGCGTACCCGCGTCGGACACCTGGGCGACGATGAGGCCGTCTGAAAGGGCGGAAACGATTTTTTCCGCCATCTGCCGCTCGTTGTGTTCGCGCACGCTGAGAAGCTTGGCCTGTATGCCGTAGGCGGCGAGCAGGCGGGCGGTGACGCGGGTGTCTTCGGCGCAGACAAGGTCGGCGCGTTGCAGCACTGCCAGCGCGCGCAGGGTGATGTCGGCCAGGTTGCCGATGGGCGTGGCGACGACATACAGCGCGGATTCGAGGCTGTCGGCGGCTTTTTGCAGGTGTTTTTGCAGCATGGTTTTCGTCCGTGGGGAAACGGCGCATTGTATAGTGAAACAAAATAGGAAAGATATAAGGCAGCAAACCGCAGATAGTATGGGTAATACGGGGCAGGTTTTCTTGGCATTTTTAATGCCGTAGAAAACCGCCCTCTGTGAGCTAAGGCGCAGCAACGCCGTAGATTTTTGTGTTGACTCACTATAGCTTTCAGACGGCCTGTTTGCAGCAGACCACGTTGTCCCGTAACATTCGGGCCGTCTGAAAACCTCTGATTCGGGAAAACGAATGCGCCTGAACCATCCCCAAGGGCAGGCCGCCGAAGATGCGGCGCTGGCCTTTCTGCAAGGGCAGGGCTGCCGCCTGATCGAGCGCAACCGGCACTGTCCGCACGGCGAAATCGATCTGATTATGGAATCCGGCGGCGTGCTGCTGTTTGTTGAAGTAAAATACCGCAAATCCGTAGCATTCGGCGGCGCGGCCTACAGCATCACGCCGGCCAAACTCGCCAAGCTGCAAAAAAGCGCCGAACTGTATTTGCAACAGCACCCGAAACGCGGCCGCACCTGCCGCATCGACGCCGTACTGATCGAAGGAAACGCCGCCCCCGTCTGGCTGCAAAACATCACAGGATAAACCCATGACCACATTGGAAGAGCGCGTCCGCGCCCATTTTGACGAAAGCATCGCCACCAAGCGGCAGGCTGCCGAAGTATTGGCCGAACCCACCGCCGCCGCCGCGCAAATGCTGCTCGAATGTCTGATGAACGACGGCAAAATCCTCGTCTGCGGCAACGGCGGCTCGGCGGCCGACGCCCAACACTTCGCCGCCGAACTCACCGGCCGTTTCGAGAAAGAGCGCATGGAACTGGCCGCCCTTGCCCTCACCACCGACACCTCCGCCCTCACCGCCATCGGCAACGACTACGGTTTCGAACACATATTCAGCAAACAAGTCCGCGCCCTCGGCCGCCCCGGCGACGTGCTGTTGGGCATCTCCACTTCGGGCAACTCCGCCAACGTTATCGAAGCCGTCAAAGCCGCACACGAGCGCGACATGCGCATCCTCGCCTTTACCGGCCGCGACGGCGGCAAAATCGCCGCCATGCTGGGCGACAACGACATCCTGCTCAACGTTCCCCACCCGCGCACCGCCCGCATCCAGGAAACCCACATCCTCCTCGTCCACGCCCTGTGCGACTGCATCGACACCATGCTGATGGAAGGCATGTAACCCGTCATTCAGAGGCCGTCTGAAAGCCAAACTTCAACGAAGTTAAAATCTTTCAGACGGCCTGTAAGAGCCGACAGCCATGAAAAAAACACTCCTCGCCGCCCTGCTCCTGTTTCTCGGTTTCACCCCGTCCGCCGACGCCCGTGACGCCCACGACGGCGAAGAAACCCGCCACTACCTCGGCATCGTCTACCCCAAACAACGCAACCGCCCCGTCGTTTTCTACGACGAAATCAGCGGCGAGCGCGCCCGCGAAGTACAAAAACAAGGCGAACCCTCCTGCTACACCGTCACCTACCGCAACGGCCGCCCCGTCAGATTCGCCAAAATCCTGCGCCGTGAAAAAGTGTCCGAAGGCGAAATCCTCTACGACGCAAACGGCCAACCCGCAGGCATCCGCGTCACCGCCGCCCAATAACCCCCGCCGCACAGGCCGTCCCCGCCCTAGCGGGATAACGTTTTGGCAACCCGCCGCCACAGAAAACCCGTCCCATGACCGATTACACCCTCTTCGCCACCTGCCCGCGCGGCCTCGAAACCGTTCTCGCGCAAGAACTCGCCGACCAAGGCTGCACACACATCCAAGCCGCCGACGGCGGCGTATCCTGCCAAGGCGGCCTCGAACAAATCTACCGCGCCAACCTCCATTCCCGCACCGCCTCCCGCGTCCTCGTCCGCCTAGCCCACGGCGCATACCGCAGCGAAAACGACATCTACCGCCTCGCCCGCAACATCCCCTGGCACGAATGGTTTTCAGACGGCCACACCATAAAAGTCCACAGCGAAGGCCGCCGCGCTGCCGTCAAAAGCCTCGACTTCGTCAGCCTCAAAACCAAAGACGCCCTCTGCGACCACTTCCGCGAACAGAGCGGCCGCCGCCCCTCCGTCGACAAACACAATCCCGACATCCGCATCCGCCTCTTCCTCGACGACAAAAGCGCGCAAATCTTCCTCGACACCAGCGGCGAAGCCCTCTTCAAACGCGGCTACCGCCAAGACACCGGCGAAGCCCCCCTGCGCGAAAACCTCGCCGCCGGCCTCCTCCTGCTTGCCGGCTACGACGGCACACAACCCTTCCAAGACCCCTTCTGCGGCAGCGGTACCATCGCTATCGAAGCCGCCTGGATCGCCCTCAACC
Source organism: Neisseria sp. WLZKY-1 (assembly GCF_046546535.1). Lineage (NCBI taxonomy): Bacteria > Pseudomonadati > Pseudomonadota > Betaproteobacteria > Neisseriales > Neisseriaceae > Neisseria > Neisseria sp. WLZKY-1. The sequence goes on along the minus strand of NZ_JBKGTW010000048.1, from coordinate 7,403 downwards.
GCGCCCCCGGCCTCATGCGCCGCTTCGGTTTTGAAAAACTGGCCAAGCACGACCCGGCCCTATGGGCAGACCTCAAAACCCAAGCCCGCGCCCAAAGCAAAAACAGGCCGTCTGAAAGCATCGCCGCCGGCGACAACGACCGCGCCATGACCCGCGCCGCCCTCACCAACGCCCGCGCCGCCGAAGCCGACATGTTCATCGACATCGCCACCTGCGACGCGCAGGACGCCCGCCCCAACGGCGCAAACGGCATCATGCTTTCCAACCCGCCCTACGGCGTGCGCCTGGCCGAAATCCAAACCCTGCACGCCCTCTACCCGCAACTGGGCAGCTGGCTCAAACAACACTACGCAGGCTGGCGCATCGGCATGTTCACCGGCGACCGCGACATGCCCAAAATCATGCGCCTCACCCCCAAACGCAAAATCCCCCTCTACAACGGCAAACTCGACTGCCGCCTCTTCCTCCTCGACATGGTGGCGGGCAGCAACCGCTGAATGCTTGTTTGGAACAAAAGGCCGTCTGAAAGCAGAAAACACGTTTTCAGACGGCCTTTTATTCAGTCCGCAAGTTTGAAGGGAGACAGACAGGAGAGAGGCCGTCTGAAAAACAATTTTTCAGACGGCCTCTTGCCTTTTGCACGGTGGATTTACCAGTGCGCCATATTGTCGCGGTGGACGAGTTCTTCTTCCCAGACGTAGCCGAGTTTGGCGGCAATGTGTTCGGACGGGGTTTTCAGGATGCGTTCGGTTTCGCCGCTACCGTAGTTGGCGAGGCCGCGGGCGATTTCGTGGCCGTCGGCGTTGCAGATGGCGACAAGTTCGCCGCGGTGGAAGCTGCCTTCGACGGCGGTGCAGCCGACGGGCAGCAGGCTGCTGTGTTTTTCGACAAGGGCGGTTACGGCGCCGGCGTCGACGGTGATTTTTCCGGCGGGACGGATGTGGCCGAGCAGCCATTGTTTGCGGGCGGCGATGCGGTTTTGGCTGCTGGTAAAAAGCGTGCCGATGCTTTCGCCGTCTGCCAGGCGCAGGAGGACGTCGGCTTCACGGCCGGAGGCGACGACGGTGGCGGCGCCGCCCAAGGCGGCGCGTTTGGCGGCGCGCACTTTGGTGTACATGCCGCCCGTGCCGATGCCGCTGCCCGCGCCGCCCGCCATGTTTTCGAGTTCGGGGTGGTCGGCGGCGATGCAGGCGATGAATTGCGCCTGCGGGTTTTTGCGCGGGTCGCTGTCGTAGAGGCCGCGCTGGTCGGTGAGGATGACGAGGGCGTCGGCGTCGATAAGGTTGGCGACGAGGGCGGCCAGGGTGTCGTTGTCACCGAGTTTGATTTCGTCGGTGGTGACGGTGTCGTTTTCGTTGATGACGGGGACGATGCCTTTGTCCAGCAGGGTTTTGAGGGTGCTGCGGGCGTTGAGGTAGCGGGTGCGGCTGCTGAGGTCTTCGTGGGTGAGGAGGATTTGCGCGGTGTGGATGCCGTGCGGGCGGAAGGCGGCTTCGTAGGCTTGGGCGATGCCTGTCTGGCCGACGGCGGCGGCGGCCTGGAGTTCGTTGAGGGCGGTGGGGCGGCGCGGCCAGCCGAGGCGTTTGATGCCTTCGGCGATGGCGCCGCTGGAAACGAAGACGATGCGGATGCCGCGCTGTTTGAGGGCGGCGATTTGCGATGCCCAACGGTTGAGGGCGTCTTGGTCGATGCCGCGCCCTTCGGCGGTGACGAGGCTGGAGCCGGCTTTGACGACGATCAGGCGGGCTTGGGCGATGTTGGGGTTTTCCATGTTTTCTCCTTTGTTTGTATTTTTCAGACGGCCTGAAAGAAGGGATTACTGTTTGTCGCGCTCCTGCCAGAAATAACGCCAGACGAAGCCGGGGAAGGCGGCGACGAGGAACAGGCAGGCGCAGACGGCATAAAATTCCCAGCCCTGCGAGTGGACGCTGCCGGCGCGGCTTTCGAGCAGGCGGGCGAGCGCGCCGGTGAGAGCGAAGGCGGCGGCCAGTTCGAGTAGGTGGTGTCCGGCGTGTTTGCGCGGCAGGGCTTTGACGCCGAACAGGCGCGTGCTGAGGAAGGGCAGGTTGGCCAGGATGAGGGCGAGGGCGATGAGGGTGTACATGGGGGCGGTCATGATGTGTCCGTGTTGTTTCGGGGGTTGGCGTGGCGGCTGCGGCCTTTCTGGCGGGTTAGAGGCTGAAATATTGGAAGTGGAAGCGGTGGCTGCCGTCGGGTTGGCGGTTGAATTCGCCCATAATGTAGCCGATGTGTTCGTTATCCAGAAACAGGGCGCATTCGACCAGATAGCCGCCGTCGATTTCGTCCATATAGAGATACGGTTGGCCGCTGATGATGCGGTCGGCTTCACTCAGGGGGCAGATGTGCAGCCGGGTTTTATCCGGCGCGAAACTAACGCTTTCGTCGATTTCTTCCAACACTTCCGCCCCGATGCCGTAGCGGCTGTCGAGCAGGTCGATATTGCGGGTTTGGTAGGCGGCGAGAAAATCATCAATGGCGCGGTAGCAGGCTGCTTTGTGCGGGTGGGTTGGCATGATGGAGAATCTTGTGGCGGTGGGTTAAGGGATGCCTGAAACAGGCGGGGCGTGCCGGTAATCGGCTTGAAGCGGATTTGCATCCCAAAGCACCGCCGCCAGAATGATGGCAGGCAAACCTAGTCCAAATCAACGTGCAAAACGTGCTGCCCGCAGTGCAGACAGCGGAACAGGCAGCCGACCATGGAGCCGCCGTTGCGGATATAGGGGCGGTCTTCGGGCTCGGGCTGGAAATCCAGCCATTCTATGCCCTCGGCGATGCCTTGCCGCTCCAAGTCTTCCCAGTCGGCATAGCCGACAAAGGCGCAGTAGTCGCCGCAGTGGTCTGCCCATTGCGCTTCCTGCCAGCTTGAATAAGACGGGGTGCGCAGGCAGAGTTCGTCTTGCTGCGCTTTGCTGATTGCCTGCGAAACGTGGTGGCGGATAACAAACGCGCCCTCAAATGCTTCGGCGGCGCGTCCGCTGGCGATGCACTCGGGGCAAAGGGCGTCGATGTCGCCGCAGCTGTAAAAGGGATGGGTATAGAAAACTTGGGTGTCGCGGCCGCAGCAGTCGCAGGAGACGGCTTTTTCCTGCGTGCGGAAAATGCCCGATGCCAGCGGGTCGGGGCAGTATTTGAACTGAGGCAGGGCGGCTTTGAGTTCGGCGGTAACGGGCAGCGGGCGTTCGGTGGGCTGTTTGTCGTCGCCGTAGTGTTCGGCGAGGTTTTTCAGGTAGGCGAAATCGGCGCGGTCTTGCGAGTCTTTGCGGTTGGAGGTCGTTTGAAAATGGGTGAGGGCGGTTTGGTAACGCCCGAGCGCGGCATAGACGCGGGCAAAAGCGCGGTGTTTTTCCGGGCTGTCTGCTGCTGCGGCGATGAGCGGTTCGATTTCGAACATGCGCAGCAGGCGGCTGTTGGGATCGAGTGCGTCGGCTTCTTCGACCAGATTGTTGATGGCATCGGTGTTCACGGCAATTCTTTCGCGGGTAGGAATGCGGTTGCAACTTTGTTGAAGCTTCGTTTTCAGACGGCCTCACTGCCTCTTGGCGCGGCAGTTTGAGGCCGTCTGAAAACTATGCGGTGCGGGCGCATTGTAACTGTTTTTGCCGCATCAGGCCGTCTGAAAAGGCCGTCTGAAACCGTTCTTTCAGCTTTCAGACGGCCTTTTCCCATGCCCGGCAATCTCGGCTATAATCGCGCCCGTTTTTTGACAATCTCACAATAAGGACAAGCAAATGGGCTTTCTGCAAGGTAAAAAAATCCTGATTACCGGCATGATTTCCGAGCGCTCGATCGCCTACGGCATCGCCCGCGCCTGCCGCGAACAGGGTGCGGAACTGGCGTTCACCTATGTGGTGGACAAACTCGAAGAGCGCGTGCGCAAAATGGCCGCCGAGCTCGGTTCGGAGCTGGTGTTCCGCTGCGACGTGCAGAGCGACGCCGAAATTGCCGCCCTGTTTGCCGATTTGGGTAAAGCGTGGGACGGCCTGGACGGCCTGGTTCACGCCATCGCTTTCGCGCCGAAAGAAGCGCTGGACGGCGATTTTCTTGACAGCATCAGCCGCGAAGCCTTCAACACCGCTCACGACGTGTCGGCATACAGCTTGCCCGCGCTGGTGAAAGCCGCCCGCCCGATGATGAAAGGCCGCAACGCCGCCGTCGTCGCCCTTTCCTATCTGGGCGCGGTGCGCGCCGTGCCGAACTACAACGTGATGGGTTTGGCCAAAGCCAGCCTCGAGGCCGCCATCCGCTTCACCGCCGCTTCCGTCGGCCGCGACGGCATCCGCTGCAACGGTATTTCCGCCGGCCCGATTAAAACGCTGGCCGCTTCGGGCATCGCCGATTTCGGCAAACTGCTCAAACATGTTGCCGAACAAAACCCGCTCGGCCGCAACGTTACCATCGAAGAAGTGGGCAATGCCGCCGCCTTCCTGCTGTCCGACCTCTCTTCCGGCATCACCGGCGAGATTACCTATGTCGACGGCGGCTACAGCATTAACGCCCTCTCCGTGGTGTAACCCGTCCGACTGGCGGCGCAGGCATCGTCCCGCGCCGTTTTTTGTCCCCGCATTACGAAAAGAAAACGCCATGACCGTCTCCATCAACGGCATCACCGTCTCCAACACCGCCCCCTTCGTCCTCTTCGGCGGCCTCAACGTTCTCGAAGACCTCGATTCCACCCTCTTTGCCTGCGAAAAATACGTCGAAACCACCCGCAAACTCGGCATTCCCTATGTTTTCAAAGCCTCCTTCGACAAGGCCAACCGCTCGTCCGTCCACTCCTACCGCGGCGTCGGCCTCGACAAAGGCATGGAAATCTTCGCCGCCGTGAAACGCGAGTTCGGCGTGCCCGTTATCACCGACGTGCACGAACCCCACCAGTGCGCGCCCGTTGCCGAAGTGTGTGACGTGCTGCAACTGCCCGCCTTCCTCGCCCGCCAAACCGACCTCGTGCAGGCGATGGCCGCCACCGGCCGCGTCATCAACGTCAAAAAACCCCAGTTCCTCAGCCCCTCGCAGATGAAAAACATCGTCGAAAAATTCAAAGAAGCGGGCAACGGCCAACTGATTTTGTGCGAACGCGGCAGCAGCTTCGGCTACGACAACCTCGTCGTCGACATGCTCGGCTTCGGCGTGATGAAAAAAGCCAATCCCGACGTGCCCGTCATTTTCGACGTCACCCACGCCCTGCAAACCCGCGATTCCGGCTCGGCCGCATCGGGCGGCCGCCGCGCGCAGGTGCTCGATCTCGCGCTCGCGGGCATGGCTGTCGGCCTCGCCGGCCTGTTCCTCGAAGCCCACCCCGACCCCGACCGCGCCAAATGCGACGGCCCCAGCGCCCTGCCGCTGGACAAACTGGAAGATTTCCTCGCCCGCGTCAAAGCCGTCGACGACTTGGTCAAATCCTTCCCGCCGCTCGAAATCGGCTGACAAAAGGCCGTTTGAAAAACCGTTTTACAGGTTTTCAGACGGCCTTTTTAACGCGTGCCCGGCCGACATGACGAACAGTTTTCCCGATGGAAAAAAAGCCGGTTATCCGCTAAAATCCGCCGCCATAAAGACACAACAATAAACCCGCCACGTTCATGACCGAAAACGCCGAATCACTCTTCCAGCAGGCACGCCAGCACCTCACCGCCATGCCCACCGACTACGCCGCCGCCCTGCCCCTGTTGGAAAAGGCGGCCGAAGCCGGCCATGCCGAAGCGGCGTTCCAACTGGGCGGCTGCATGCAGTACGGCATGGGCACCGAACCCAACCGCGTACAAGCTACCTACTGGCTGCGCAAAGCCGCCGAAGGCGGCCACACCCCCGCCCGTTACAACCTCGCCCTCCTGCGCGAAGACAACGGCGTCCCCGTCGAAACCGTCATCCCCGCCTATCTCTCACTGGCCGAAGAAGGCCACACCGACGCGCAGGTGCGCGTCATGCACTATTACGCCGAAAAACAACAAGACGAACGCGCCGTTTACTGGGCGCAGCAGGCGGCGAAAAACCACCATCCCCAGGCGCAAATCTTCCTCGCCCGCCACTACCAGCACAGCAAAGTCCCCAACCTGCCCGCCGCACACCGGCTCTACCAGCAGGCCGCCGCGCAAGGCATCGTGTCCGCCCACTGGCAGCTGGCCAACCAGTTCCTGCACGGACAGGGCGTGCCGAAAAACCACAAACAGGCGCTCTACCATCTGCGCATCGCCGCCGATGCCGACGTCGCCCCCGCCCAAGCCGAACTGGGCAAACTCCTACTCGAAGGCCGCTACCTGCCCGCCGATGTCGAAGAAGGCATGAAATGGATCAACAAAGCCGTACGTCAGGAAGACGATGCCGCCTGCGCCTTCATCGCCAAACAATACCTGACGGGCGAACACATCGGCCGCGACTACAAAAAAGCCGCCCTCTACGCTGCCAAAGCCGCCCGCCACAACCAGCCCGACGCCCTCTGCCTGCTCGGCGACATCCGCCAATACGGCCTCGGCATCCAAACCGATCTCGAAAAAGCCCGAGAATACTACGAACACGCCGTCAAATACGGCAGCCTCGTCGCCATGCAACGCCTGCTGATGCTCGACTCGCGCAGCCACGTCGACAACCCCGCCTACAACCAGGAAGTGCTCGAATTCCAGCAGTCGCTCGAACGCAACTACCAATCCGGCTTCGCCCTCCACTACGGCATCGGCGTGGCACAGGATTTCGAAAGTGCCTTCGCCTACTACTCCATGGCCGCCCGCAACGGCCATCCCAAAGCGCAAACCAACCTCGGCATGATGTATTACAACGGCGAAGGCGTCGAAGCCGACGCCAAACAGGCCGCCCGCTGGTTCACCCAGGCCGCCACCCAGGGCGACACCACCGCCCAATACAACCTCGCCTGCCTGCACTACTCCGGCATCGGCGTGCCGCAGGACAGCGAAATCGCCTGCAAATGGCTGCAAACCGCCATCGACAGCGGCCACGACCACCCCGAAGAACTGCGCCGCCTGATGGAAGAATGGCAGGCGCATCCCTGAACCTGAACGCAAAAAGGCCGTCTGAAACCCCCATCCCGTTTTCAGACGGCCTTTTTGCGCCGCAGACCGCCCCGCCCTTTGTCCGAAACTGTCTTTTCCCACCGGCAAACGCGGCAGACAAATTCCCGCCGCCGAAAACGGCGGCCGCTTCCGTTACCGCTACGGCGGTAACAAAGCGCGTCCGAACCGATGCTCTGACCGCCTTTCCCCCGAAATGCTTTGAGGCCGTCTGAAAACTCCGAATGGGGCATATAGGACAAAAAAGGTGCTACTCATCACTAGGGTCTGTTGACATTCAAGCCAGCCTTAAAACCGTAGCAGCCAGATAAATGTTGGCAGCAAAAGATTCATCCGTCTTTTCACAACGCATCGCAATCTTTT
>NZ_JBKGTW010000047.1:0-15024 GCF_046546535.1 Neisseria sp. WLZKY-1 | reverse complement strand
AAATGCTCGCAAGGTGTCCAACCTTGCTGTGCTTTTTTCCTTGCATTCGGGCATTTTTTACTCAAAAAACCGTCTCGCAAGCTGAATGTCAACAGACCCTAGGATGTAGCCGAGAAAGCGGGTGCGGTCGAAGGTTTCGCCGAAGACGAAGAGGCCGAGGAGGAATTGGATGGTGGGCGAGCCGTATTGGATGATGCCGAGGGTGGAAAGGGGGATGCGGCGGGCGGAGGCGGCGAAGAGGAGCAGGGGCACGGTGGTGATGACGCCCGAGCCGATAAGCAGGGCGGTTTGCAGGGCGGTGAGTTCGGCGAAGACGAGTTTGCCGCTGCTTCGGACGTAAAGCAGGTAGGCGGCGGCGAAGGGGAGCATCAGGAGGGTTTCGAGCACCAGCCCGGGCAGGGCGCCGAGCGGGGCGGTTTTGCGTACGAGGCCGTAGATGCCGAAGCTGAGGGTCAGGAGGATGGCGACCCAGGGAATTTTTCCGGCGGGAACGGCAAGCCAGAGTATGCCGCACAGGGCGAGGATGAGGGCGGCGCTTTGGCGGCAGTTGAGTTTTTCGCCGAACACCAGCCGCCCCAGCAGGATGTTGAACAGGGGTGAGACGAAGTAGCCGAGGCTGGCGTCGAGGATGTGGTGGTGGACGACCGCCCACAGGTAGACGAGCCAGTTGATGGAGATGCTGAGGGCGCTGAGGGCAAACAGGGCAAGGGTTTTGGGTTGGCGCAGGGCTGCGGCGAGTTCGTGTGTTTGGCGTCCGGCGGCGATGAGGGTGAGGGAGAAAACGGCCGACCAGACGATGCGCTGCGCCAGGAGCTGCGGCGCGTCGATGGGCGATTGGTTGAGGGGATACCAGTAGAGGGGAAAGAGTCCCCAGATGGCGTAGCAGGCCAGGGCGTAGTAAAGGCCGGTGCGGGTTTGTTGCGGGGTGTGGTTTGGGATCATGGCGGTAGCGGGAAGGGCTTTGAGGCCGTCTGAAAATACGGGGCTGTCCGGTCGGCGCCGGTAATGCGGTTTCAGACGGCCTTTCGGGAAGACGGACGGGGCTGTCTGCCGTTTGAGGCCGTCTGAAAGGAGACGGAAGTTTCTTTTGCGGATGCGCCGAAGCGTTTTCAGACGGCCTTTTCAGACGGCCTCAAAGAAAAAACGGCCTGCGCGGGTACAGGCCGTCTGAAACAATCCGTGTCAGATGAGGTTGAGGTCACTGACGCGGTCGAAGATGTGGTCGGGTTTGTTGCCTTCTTCGTAGAGTTGGATGCGCAGGCGCAGGTCGTTGGCGGAGTCGGCCTGGCGGATGGCTTCGTCGTAGTCGATGGTGCCGGCGACATAGAGGTCGAACAAGTGCTGGTCGAAGGTCTGCATACCGTCGCCCTGGCCGCGCGTCATCAGTTCTTTGATGCCCATGAGGTCGCCTTTGAACACCAAGTCCTGCACGGCGGGGGTGTTGATCATCAAATCGACGATGGCGGTGCGGCCTTTGCCGCCTTTTTTGACGACGAGACGTTGGCCGATGATGCCGACGAGGTTCATCGCCAAGTCGATCAGAACCTGTTTGTGCCGCTCTTCGGGGTAAAGGTTCATGATACGTTCGATGGTTTGGTTGGCGGTGGTGGCGTGGATGGTGAAGATGCACAGGTGGCCGGTTTGCGCCAGTTGCAGGGCGTATTCCATACTTTCGATGCCGCGCACCTCGCCGACGCAGACGACGTCGGGTGCCTGACGCATGGCGCTTTGCACGGCGACTTCCCAGCTGACGGTGTCGATGCCGACTTCGCGCTGGGTGATGATGGAGCGGCGCGGGACGTGCAGATACTCGATCGGGTCTTCGATGGTGATGATGTGGCCGGCAAGGTTGCGGTTGCGGTGGTCGAGCATGGCGGCCATCGAGGTGGATTTACCCGAACCGGTCGCGCCCGCGAGAATCAGCAGGCCGCGTTTCTGCATTACCAGCTCTTTCAGTTTCAGCGGCAGGGCGAGGTCTTCCACGGAAGGGATGTCGGTGTTGATGCGGCGCATGACGAGGCCGCAGCGGCCTTGTTCGTGGTAGGAATTGACACGGTAGCGCACGTTGCCCTTGGATTGCACGGAATAGTTGATTTCGTGGTTGGCCAGGTATTCCTCGCGCTGGGCGGTGTTCATGGTGGAGAAGACGATTTTTTCGGTGTCGGCGGGGGTGAGCGCGGGTAGCGGCACGGGAATGAGGTTGCCGTCGATTTTCACCGAGGGCGGGAAGCCGGTGCTGATGAAAATATCGGATGCGCCGCGTTTTTCGGCTTCTTCGCACATGCGTGCCAAAAGGGGGTGCAGGTGCTGGCCGATGGCGGCGGGGCTTTCCTGATCGATGTGCGGGTTGCCGCTGCCGGAATAGTCGGACACGATTTCGCTCAGCAGGCCGTCGAGGTTTTGCGGGATGTCGCTCATGGTTTTTCTCCGTTATCCGTTTACATGAAATCGGCGTTTTGCGCTTTGGCGCGGGCGGTTTCTTGGGAAATGACGCCGGTGCGTACCAGAGTCTGCAATGACTGGTCGAGCGTTTGCATGCCGTATTGCTGGCCGGTTTGCAGCGCCGAGCCGATTTGGGCGATTTTGTTTTCGCGGATGAGGTTGCGCACGGCGGCGGTGGAAATCAGGATTTCGTGCGCGGCGACGCGGCCGCTGCCGTCGCGGGTTTTGAGCAGGGTTTGCGAAATCACGGCGCGCAGCGATTCGGACAGCATGGAGCGCACCATTTCTTTTTCGCCTGCGGGGAATACGTCGACGATACGGTCGACGGTTTTGGCCGCGCCGGTGGTGTGCAGGGTGCCGAATACCAAGTGGCCGGTTTCGGCGGCGGTGAGCGCGAGGCCGATGGTTTCGGGGTCGCGCATCTCGCCCACAAGAATCACGTCCGGGTCTTCACGCAGGGCGGAGCGCAGGGCATTGGCGAAGCTGTGGGTGTGTTCGTGCAGTTCGCGCTGGTTGATCAGACATTTTTTGCTCTCGTGCACAAACTCGATCGGGTCTTCGATGGTGAGGATGTGCGAGGAGTGGGTTTCGTTGATGTAGTTGATCATCGCCGCCAGGGTGGTGGATTTGCCCGAACCGGTCGGGCCGGTTACCAGCACGAGACCGCGCGGGTTTTCCGAGATTTTTTGGAAAATGCGCGGCGCTTTGAGGTCTTCCAGCGTCAGCACTTTGCTGGGAATGGTACGGAACACAGCGGCCGGGCCGCGGTTGGTGTTGAACGCGTTGACACGGAAGCGGGCGACGTTGGGCAGCTCGAAGGAAAAGTCGGTTTCCAGGTTTTGCTGGTAGTTTTTGCGCTGCAAATCGTTCATCACCGAAGTGATCATATGGCCGACTTCCTCGGCGTTCATTTCCGGCAGGTTGATGCGGCGCACGTCGCCGTGCACGCGGATCATCGGCGGCAGGCCGGCGGAGAGGTGTAAGTCGGATGCTTTGTTTTTCACGCCGAACGCGAGTAGGTCGGTAATCTGCATAATGTGGCCTTTGTCTTTTTCAGTTACAATTTCTTGCAAAAAATAACGCGGCATTTTAAATAAGAACGCCGCTTTATTCCATGCAAATCTGCGGAAATTTCAAAAAAACTTCCAAATCAACCATCTAACCATGTCAACCCTGCAACAGAACTATGTAAAGACCGTGCGGCGGCTTGCCGAAGCGGCGCAACGCGCGCAGAGGCCGTCTGAAAGCGTGCATCTGGTGGCCGTGTCCAAAACCTTTCCTGCCGCCGACATCCGCGAAGTGTATGCCGCAGGACAGCGCAATTTCGGCGAAAACTACATACAGGAATGGTTTGCCAAAACCGAAGAGCTGGCCGATTTGCCCGATATTGTCTGGCACCTTATCGGCGATGTGCAGTCGAACAAAACGCGGCAGGTGGCCGAACGTGCCCATTGGGTGCACACCATAGGCCGTCTGAAAACCGCGCGGCGTTTGAGCGAACAGAGGCCGTCTGAAATGCCGCCTTTACAGGTGTGCATCGAAGTGAATATTGCAGGCGAAGCGGCCAAGCACGGCGTGCCGCCCGACGAGGCCGTTGCGCTGGCAGTCGAAGTAGCCAAGCTGCCCAATATTCAGGTGCGCGGTTTGATGTGTGTGGCCGAAGCGGGCGCAGACGAAGCGGCCTTGAAAAAACAGTTTGACACCATGCGCGGCCTGCTGGCCGATTTGAACGCGGCGGGCGTGGCGGCGGATGTGTTGTCGATGGGTATGTCGGGCGATATGGAAACGGCGGTTTCCTGCGGCGCAACCCATGTCCGCATCGGCAGCGCGATATTCGGGCGGCGGGAATACCCGCAGGCCATCTGAAACCTGTTCAGAAACGTCATTCCCGCATGGGTTTGGCGGGAACAGCCTCAACAGCATCCAAGCCGATACGTTTAACCATAATAAAGGAGTGAAACCATGAACATCTATTTTCTCGGCGGCGGCAATATGGCTTCCGCCATTGCGGGCGGGCTGGTGAAACAGGGCGGCTACCGTGTGCACTTGGCCGACCGCAGCCAAGAGACGCGCGAACGTTTGGCGGTGGAACTCGGCGCCACCGTGTCCGAGCGCCTGCCCGACTTGGGCGCGGACGACGTTTTGGTGCTGGCTGTTAAACCGCAGGATATGCAGGCCGCCTGCACGGGCGTGAAAACGGGCGGCGCGCTGGTGTTGTCGGTGGCGGCGGGCTTGGGCATCGACACGCTGTCGTCCTATTTGGGCGGCACGCGGCGCATCGTGCGCGTGATGCCCAACACACCTGCCAAAATCGGCATGGGCATCTCCGGCCTGTTTTCAGACGGCCTGCCGCAGGCAGACAGGGACACCGCCGAGCGCATCATGAACAGCGTCGGCCAAACCGTATGGCTCGACAGCGAAGACGGCATGCACCGCATCACCGGCATCAGCGGCAGCGGCCCGGCCTATGTCTTCTACCTGCTCGAAGCCCTGCAAACCGCCGCCGAACAGCAGGGTTTCAGCCGCGAAGACGCGAAAAAACTCAGCCTCGCCACCTTCCGGGGCGCGGTGGCGCTGGCGGCGCAAAGCGGCGAAGACTTCGCCCTGCTGCGGCAAAACGTCACCTCCAAAGGCGGCACCACCCACGAAGCCGTCGAAACCTTCAAAGAGCGCCATGTCGCCGAATCCATTGCCGCAGGCGTCGAAGCCTGCGTCGAACGTTCGCGCGAACTGGCGCGGCAGTTTGAGGCCGTCTGAAATCCGAAAACGGCTGCAAGCCTGTTCCGTAAAAATGTAAGCGAAACGAAAAACGGCGGAGCGCCGTTTGTTTCATGCTATGATGCGCAACCCGTTTCCGACGGGTTGCTTTTTTTTTCAGCACGACGTGCCGTAGCACACTGAAAACACGGCACTTTCCGAAGAACAATCAGCACGAGAAGCAAAATGGCCAAACTGACCGAACAAGACATCATCAACTGGAACGGCCCGGAAGATGATTACATGAACGAAGACCAGCTCGCGTTTTTCCGCGAACTGCTCGTCAAACAGCAGGACGAACTGATCGGCAACGCGAGCGACACTGCCGCCGAGCTGAAAAAGCACGAAACCGCCCCCGATCCCGCCGACCGCGCCACGCAGGAAGAGGAATACGCCCTCGAGTTGCGCACCCGCGACCGCGAACGCAAGCTCCTGAACAAAATCCAAGCCTCGCTGCGCCTGATCGACGAAGGCGAATACGGCTACTGCCAGGACACGGGCGAACCCATCGGCCTCAAACGCCTGCTCGCCCGCCCCACCGCCACCCTGTCCGTCGAAGCGCAGGAGCGGCGCGAACGCATGAAAAAACAATTCGCCGACTGATTCTCCCCGATAAAGGCCGTCTGAAAAGCCGGGTTTGCCGCCGCGCCCCCGCTTTTCAGACGGCCTTTTCCTGCCCGCAAGCGCGGGCGTGTGCATCCATTCCGCTATATAATCCGCCCCTTTTCCGTCCGCAAACACCAGCCATGAACATCTTTTACGAAGAATCCGGCCAGTTCAAAGTGGCCGCCGTTGTGCAGAAAAACGACGCCACCTACCAGGCCGACACCCTGCACGGCAAGCGCACCAAAGTCAAAGCCGCCAACGTGTTCGCCGAGTTCGACGGCGACGCCGCCGCCTTCCTCGAACGCGCGCAGGCCGAAGCGGCGCAAATCGACACCGATCTTTTATGGGAAACCTGCGGCGAAGAAGAATTTTCCGCCGCCGACATTGCCGCCGAATATTTCGGCCACGCCCCGACCAAACACGAGCTGGCCGCCACCCTCGTCGCCCTCTATGCCGCGCCGATGTATTTCTACAAAAAAGCCAAAGGCGTGTTCAAAGCCGCGCCCGCCGAAACCCTGAAACAGGCGCTGGCGGCCGTCGAACGCAAAAAACAGCAGGACGAAATGATGGAAGGCTGGATAGCGAGGCTGAAAAACAAAGAAATGCCGTCCGAAATCGCCGCCGACCTGAAAACCATCCTGCACGCGCCCGACAAACAGGCGCTCACCTACAAAGCCTTCGCCAAAGCCGCCGACGCCCTCAAACTCAGCCCTTACGAACTTGCCCGCCAAACCGGTGCCGTCGCCTCCCTGCCGCAATTCCTGCTCGACGGCTTCGAGCTGCAACACTTCCCCGAAGGCACGCAGGCGCCCGCCGCCCCTCTGCCGCCGCTGCCCGAACTGCCGGCAGCCGAAGGCGTTGCCGCCTTCTCCATCGACGACGAATCCACCACCGAAGTGGACGACGCCCTCTCCGTGCAAACCCTGCCCGACGGCCGCCGCCGCATCGGCATCCACATCGCCGCACCCGCCCTCGCCGTCGCGCCCGACAGCGACATCGAGCGCACCATCTTCAAGCGCCAGAGCACCGCCTACTTCCCCGGCGGCAAAATCACCATGCTGCCCGACAACTGGATTGCCGCATTCAGCCTCGACGAAGGCAAAACCCAACCCGCCGTCAGCATCTATTTCGACGTAGACGAACACTTCCAAGTTTCCAACCCCGTCTGCAAAACCGAACGCGTCTTCATCGCCGACAACCTGCGCATCCAAACCATAGAGCCGCATTTCAACCGCGATACCGGCACAGAAGGCGGCCAAGCCTTCCCGCACCACGACGATATGGCTTGGTTCTACCGCCTGGCTGTCGAATTACAGAAACAGCGCGGCAAATACGAACCCGACCGCCCCGCGCAATACGACTACGGCATCGACATCCTTGCCGACGGCCGGGTTGCCGTAACCGTGCGCGAGCGCAACTCGCCCATCGACACACTGGTGAGCGAAATGATGATACTCGCCAACAGCACTTGGGCGCAGATGCTCGACGAAGCCGATTTGGGCGGCCTCTTCCGCGTCCAGCCCGCCTTGGGCAAAGTGCGCATGAGCACCCGCTCCGAGCCGCACGTCGGCATGGGCGTGCAGCACTACGGCTGGTTTACCTCACCCCTGCGCCGCGCCGCCGACTACGTCAACCAAAAACAGCTCCTGTCGCTCATCGACCCCGCTGCCGCACCGCGCTACACCGGCAACGACGCCGCCCTCTTCGCCGAACTGCGCGACTTCGACACCACCTACACCGCCTATCAGGACTTCCAGCGCGAGATGGAACACTATTGGAGCCTCGTCTGGCTGCAACAGCAGCAGGCCGCCGAACTCGAAGCCGTCGTATTAAAAGAAGACCTCGTGCGCATCAACGGCCTGCCCCTCGTCACCCGTGCCACCGGCATCCCGCTCGAACTGCCGCCGCGCACCACCGTCAGACTGAAAATCACCGGCCTCGATACGGAAAAACGCTTTATCGCCCTGAGCTATCTCAACGCCGTGGTCTGACCCACCCGGCAACCCGCAACAGGCCGTCTGAAAACCCTGATTCGGGGTTTCAGACGGCCTGTATTCTTTTCAGACGGCCTTCAATCCGTTTCCTCCGCCTGCGGGGGAAGGCCGGGGCGGGTACAAAGCGCATACCTGTCCGCGAACATTGTTTCTGCCGAAACAACACCCCCACCCCAACCCTCTCCCGCGCGAGCGCAGGAGAGGGAGCGGGTTTCAGACAACCTCCAAAGCGGCCTGAAAATCCAAAGACAGCCTGAAAAATTTTCAATAAGCATCACAATCACAAGCAGCCTGAAAGCCGCAAAACGGCTTTCAGGCTGCTTTCAGTTTTCCGCAAACGCGGCCAAGTCTTCGCGGCGGTCGAACAGGGCTTTGACCGGCGGCTGGTGGCTAATGCCGATGACAAGGGTGTCGGGCAGCTCGCTTTTGAGCAGGCGCAGCAGGGCGGTGGCGGAATCGTCGTCGAGCTGGTTGGTGGCTTCGTCGAGAAACAGGATGTCGGGGCGGGTGATCAGAGCGCGGGTGAGGCTGATGCGCTGCTGTTCGCCGCCGGTGAGGTGTTCGCGCCAGCGGAAAAGCAGAACCTTGCGCAGCCAGTTGCCGCAGGCGACGAAGGCGGTTACGAGGGTGATGTAAACGAGGTATTCGAGTATCAGCGCGGGCATGGCGCGGCCGTCGAAGGCGGCGAGGGCGTCGTAGAAGGTTTTGTTCCAGTCGGTAATCAGCACGCCGACGCGGACGATAGCCAGCGAGAAGCCGACCACGGCGGCCAAGAGCAGCCAGTTGTACCAGGGGTTTTGCCGCAGCCAGAAGGGGGGCGGCAAGGGCAAGGAAGCGGCGGAGAGTTTTCATGGTTCTGCCAAGATGGGAAGGCAGCCTGAAAGGTTTTCAGGCTGCCTTTGGGGTGGGAGATGCCGTCTGAAAGCGGGGGTTTCAATGAAGTTGAAACGTGGTTTCAGACGGCCTTTGTTGCGGGTTTAGAACTTGTAGTTGAATTTGAGTGTGATATTGCGCGGTTCGCCCAAGTAGTTGCCTGCCAGAACGTTGCGGCTGACTTGGTTCTGATAGTAGCGTTTGTTGGTCAGGTTGCTGCCGATCAGGCTGACGGTGGCGTTTTCAGACGGCCTGTATTGCAGGTTGGCGTTCCACAGGGTGTAGCCGCCTTGCTTAATGCCGCGCGAGCTTTGGGTTTTGCTCTGGCTTTCCAAACCGCCGGCAATCTGCCATTTGCCGCTGTTTACAGGCAGTTTGTAGCTGGTGTAGAGACGGAAAATGTGTTTGGGCGTGTGGGTGCTGAAATTCAAACCTTCGGGCAGCGATGCGGATTCGGTTTTTTTGTATTTGCTGGTGTTAAAGGTATAGCCTGCAAACAGTTGCCAGTTGTCGGTCAGTTTGCCGGAAATTTCGGCTTCCCAACCGTGGCTGCGGACTTTGCCGAAGGGGATGGAATAGCCGCGTGTCGCGCTGGGGTCTTCGGCCTGCGCCTGCGCTTTGCTGATGTTCAGCGGGCGGTTTTTCTCGTCGATTTGGAACAGGGCGACGGAGGCATTCAGACGGTTGGCATACCATGCGCCTTTCCAGCCGATTTCGAGGTTGTTGCCTGTTTTGGGCTTGATCTGGTTGCCCTGCTTGTCTTTTTTGCCGTAGCTGGGTTTAAAGATGCTGGTGTAGCTGGCATACAGGCTCTGGTTGGGCGTCACGTCGAACGTGATGCCGAGATAAGGGGTGAAATGTTTTTGCTCGGTCAGCGTGTCTTCGTTGTAGAGCGAACCGTTGGCGCGGGTGGCGTTTTCCACATAATGGCTCTTGAATTTGGCATAGCTGCTGCCTGCAAGAATGTGCAGTTGCTCCAACGGATTGAAGCGTACGCCGGCCGAGAGCATATGGGTAACGAACAGGGTGTCGCTTACGCCGTCCCAGCTTTTGTTGTTCCAGTCGGGATAGGCGATGTCGCTCGGACGGAAAGTGCGCAAGTCATACACCAGCGTGCTGTCTTTTTTGGCATCGATATTGTGCATATCGCCTTTTTCCTTGGAGTAGGAATAGGTTACGAATACATCGTGGCTGCGGCCGAGAGCATGGAATTTGCCGGTCAGGTTGGTGCTGAAGTCATACAGGTTGCTGCTGCCGAAGTATTTGCTGAGGATGCCGATACGGGCTTGGTAGTCGCTGTCGGTGCTTTGGCGGCTGGCCAGCGTGCCCAATTCCTGATGGCTTTTGTTGTGGGTATAGGCCAGTTTGCCGGTCAGCTTCCAATTGTCGTTAAATTGGTGCTCGACTTCGCCGAATACGTTGGTTTTGTCGAATTTGCCTTTATTCCATCCGGCAGCAAGGAAAGTATCGCGCGGCAGATGCAGGTCTTGGCCTGTTTTGGACAGCAAAAGACCGGAAGGATCTAATGTTTCGTGTTTTTTCTGATGGGAAAGGCCGAAGGTAATTTTTGTATTGTCGCCCGCGTCGGCTTCAAGAATGCCGTAAATCAGGCCTTTTTTACCGTCTACATCGTCTTTGAAGCTGTTGTCTTTTTCGAGCAAAGCAATAGCGCGGCCACGCAGGGTGTGCGCTTCGTTCAGGCTGCCGGATACGTCGCCCATCGTGCGCACCGTACCGAAGCGGTCGACCGATGCTTCGGCTTGGATTTGCGTTTTCGCGGTCGGGCGTTTGCGGGTGGCGTTGATAGTACCGCCGGGCGCGCCGTTGGCTTGGGTCAGGCCGGTAGCACCGCGAACCACTTCGATATGGTCGTAGAGCGCCAGATCGGACATGCTTTGCGCGTCTTGGTACATATTGGTGGATGCGCCGGGTACGGTGGAGGAAATGCCGTCTTCTTCAATCTGGTCGATATAAAAACCGCACGACTGGTAGCGGTAACGGCCGCCGTCGGCTACAACATTGATGCCTGTGGTTTTGCGCAGCGCGTCTTCCATACGGGAAATACCCTGCTCATCGAGCTGCTTCTTGGTAATCACGCTCACCGACTGCGGTGTTTCTTTGGGCGATAGCGCCAGGCCGGTGGTGGTGCGCATGGCGGAGGTGGTGTAGGAATTGCGGTTTTCGGTGCGGGTGGAGCGGTTTTGCGCGGTGACGGTAACGGTTTCGATGGCGGAAGAAGATACGGCATTAGCATTATCTGCTTCGGATTGGGGGGGCAGTGTTTTCTTGCGCATAAACGGCGTTTGCCGCAATAAGCAGGGCGGCGATGGTGCTGAGTTTGAAATGTTTGTGAAGCATGATTGTCCTGATATCAATGTGTAAACACGGGTTAAAATAGCGGGCGGATTATACGCGTCGCAATCCGTTATCATTTTGATTTTTTTTGACACAAGCGCATTCCGCCGCCATAACGTTGCGCGGATGTAACGGTTTTCGCTGTTTTGCCGCCTGCGGGCGACTTCGGAGTTTTCAGATGGCTTACACCGGCCGTTTCGCCCCCAGCCCGACGGGGCTTTTACACATCGGTTCGCTGCTGACGGCGCTGGCGTCTTATGCCGACGCGCGTGCAAACGGCGGCCGCTGGCTGCTGCGGATGGAGGATTTGGATCCGCCGCGCGAGGTGGCGGGTGCAGCGGACGATATTTTGCGCACGCTGGAAGCCTTCGGCTTCGAGTGGGACGGCGCGGTCGAATACCAAAGCCGCCGCTATGCCGTTTACGAAGCGGCTTTGGCCGGGCTCAAAGCGGCGGGGGCGGTGTATCCCTGCTATTGCAGCCGCCGCCAATGGCAGGCGGAGGCGCGGCCGGGGGCGGACGGCTTTGTCTACGGCGGCCGCTGCCGCGATGCAGTGCAGAGGCCGTCTGAAAACGGCAAAACGCCCGCCTGGCGGCTGCGCGTGCCGGATGGGGAAATCGGTTTTGACGACGGCATTGTCGGCCATTACGCGCAGAATTTGGCGCGCGACATCGGCGATTTCGTGCTGCTGCGCGCCGACGGCTTTTGGGCCTACCAGCTGGCGGTGGTGGCCGACGATGCGGCGCAGGGGGTGACGCACGTGGTGCGCGGCCAGGATCTGCTGGTGTCGGCGCCGCGCCAGATTTGGCTGCAACGCTGCCTGGGCGTGCCGACACCGCAATACGCGCACCTGCCGCTTCTGGTGAACGCGCGGGGGCAGAAGTGGTCGAAACAGACGCTCGCCCCCGCGCTGGATTTGGCGCGGCGCGAGGCGCTGCTGCGGCAGGTGTCGGCCTATCTCAATCTGCCGCCCGCGCCGCCGGTGGACAGGCCGCGCGACCTGCTCGACTGGGCGGCGGCAAACTGGAATCTGCAAAACGTGCCGCGCGGCGCAATATGCACGGAGGCCGTCTGAAAAAACGCGGACGAAAGGTTTTGAGGCCGTCTGAAAGCCGTTTTGGCGCGTTCAGACGGCCTCTTGCCGATTCGGTTTCCCATCGCCGCAAAAACGTTCATAATCACTTACCTGATTTATAGTGAAACAAAATAGAAAACCTACGGCGTTGCTGCGCCTTGCCGTACTACCTGTACTGTCTTCGGCTTGCTGCCTTGTATCTTTCCGTGTTGTTTCACTATATAACCATTTAACAAAGGAGAACAAAATGCCTGTCAACTACCAAACGCCCGCCGCCGACAGCCTGCTGCCCATCGACGGCATCCGCGTGTTCACCGGCCAGGCCGGCATCAAAAAGCCGCATCACGACGACCTCACCCTGATGGTGCTGGCGGGCGGCTGCACCGTCGGCGCGGTGTTCACGCAAAACCGCTTCTGCGCCGCGCCCGTGCGCATCTGCAAACGCCACCTTTTCGACGCCGACGGCGTGCGCGCCCTCGTTGTCAACACCGGCAACGCCAACGCGGGCACGGGCGCCGACGGCATCGACCGCGCGCTGGCCGTGTGCGAGGCGGCGGCCGAACAGGTCGGCTGCGCCGTCGGCCAGGTGCTGCCCTTCTCCACCGGCGTCATTCTCGAAACCCTGCCTTCCGACCGCATCATCGCCGCCCTGCCCAAAGTCGCCCCTGCCAGCTGGCTCGACGCCGCCCGAGCCATCATGACCACCGACACCGTGGCCAAAGCCGCCTCGCGCGAAGGCCGCGTCGGCGAAAACCATACCGTCCGCGCCACCGGCATCGCCAAAGGCTCGGGCATGATCCATCCCAACATGGCCACCATGCTCGGCTTTATCACCACCGATGCCAAAGTCTCCCAGCCCGTTTTGCAGCTGCTGACGCAGGAAATCGCCGATATGTCGTTCAACTGCATCACGGTAGACGGCGATACCAGCACCAACGACAGCTTCGTTATCATCGCCACCGGCAAATGCGGCCAGAGCGAAATCGACAACATCGCCGACCCGCGCTACGGCCAACTGAAAGAACTGCTCGGCGGCCTCGCCCTCGAACTGGCGCAGGCCATCGTCCGCGACGGCGAGGGCGCGGGCAAATTCGTCACCATCCGCGTGGACAACGCCGAAAGCCGCGAAGAAGCCAAGCAAATTGCCTACGCCGTCGCCCGCTCGCCGCTGGTGAAAACCGCCTTCGCCGCCTCCGACCCCAACCTCGGCCGCCTGCTCGCCGCCGCCGGTTACGCCGGCGTGCCCTTCGACGACGGCAAACTGAAAATGTGGCTGGGCGGCATACTTGTCGCCGAAAACGGCGGCCGCGCCGAAAGTTACAGCGAAGAAGCCGCGCAGCGCGTGATGGACGAAGCCGAAATCAGCGTGCGCATCGATTTGCAGCGCGGCCGCGAGTCCGCCAGCGTCTACACCTGCGATCTGACGCACGAATACGTCCGCATTAATGCGGAATACCGCTCATAAACTGTTTTAAGGCCGTCTGAAAAGCTTTCAGACGGCCTGTAAACTGTGTTTTCAGACGGCCTCAAAGCAAGAGGCCGTCTGAAAAACCCGCAAACAAAGGAGAAGCAAAATGACCCCCGAAAACACCGTCTGCATCGTCGTCGACATCCAAGAGCGCCTCGCCCCCGCCCTGCACGAAGCCGAAGCCTTCACCGCCGCCTGCCGCCTGCTGATACAGGGTTTGCAGGCCTTAAACGTGCCGATGATGATTACCGAGCAATACCCCAAAGGGCTGGGTGCTACCCTGCCCGCCATCCGCCTGCTGCTGCCCAACGCCCCCGTCGGCGAAAAAACCCTGTTTTCCGCCGCCCCCGCCACGGCAGACTTCATCCG
Source organism: Neisseria sp. WLZKY-1 (assembly GCF_046546535.1). Taxonomy (NCBI): domain Bacteria; kingdom Pseudomonadati; phylum Pseudomonadota; class Betaproteobacteria; order Neisseriales; family Neisseriaceae; genus Neisseria; species Neisseria sp. WLZKY-1. The sequence goes on along the minus strand of NZ_JBKGTW010000047.1, from coordinate 1,085 downwards.
CGAAAAACAGGCGCAAAACATCGTCCTCATCGGCGCGGAAACCCACATCTGCATCCTGCAAACCGCCCTCGACTGGCGCGCGCAGGGGTTAAACGTCTACCTGCCCTTTGAATGCGCCACCTCGCGCAACCCCGCCAACAAAGCCAACGCCCTCGAACAAATGCGCGCGGCCGGCGTTACCGTCGGCAACAGCGAAAGCCTGCTCTTCGCCCTGATGCGCGACGCCAAACACCCCGCCTTCAAAACCATCTCGCAACTTGTGCGGTAGGCCGTCTGAAATGCACCGCTACCGCATCACCCAAGCGCAACAGGACGACCTGGCCGCCATCGTCGACATCTACAACAGCACCATAGACAGCCGCCAATCCACCGCCGACCTCAGCCCCGCCACTGTCGAAAGCCGCCAAAGCTGGCTCGACGCGCACGGCGGCAACCGCCCGCTGTATGTCCTGAAAGACGAAACGGACACCCTCCTTGCCTGGGGCGCGTTTTCCGACTACTACCCGCGCGCAGCCTACCGCATCACCGCCGAAATCAGCGTCTACGTCCGCCACGATATGCGCGGCGTCGGCGTCGGCAAAATCCTGCTGCGCCATATGCTGGAACAAGCCCCTGCGCTCGGCATCCACAACATCATCGCCCTTATCTTCGGCCACAACCACGCCAGCATCCGCCTGTTCCATTCCTTCGGCTTCCAAGAATGGGGACGCCTGCCGCAAGTCTGCGACCTCGACGGCCTGAGCGCCGACGTTGTGCTGCTGGGGAAAAAAGTGGTGGATTGAAAAGCGCCAAGCTGTCCGATAAAAGCCAAACGCAGAAAGGCCGTCTGAAAGCTTCAATGCAGTTAAACTTTCAGACGGCCTCACATTTTCCCGCCGACGCGTAGGGTGTGTCGCTCCGCGACGCACGCGTTTCCCGATGTTTCGGCAGGTTTTGTCGGAAGGCTTCTGCCCAATCCGCAAACCGCGTGCGTCGCGGGGCGACACACCCTTGTATGTTCAAATCAGCGTACCATAGCAACCAAACAGGCCAGTCGCCTCGGAACGCACCCTAGGATTACACCCGCATCGTAGCAAAAACGAGCG
>NZ_JBKGTW010000046.1:0-15711 GCF_046546535.1 Neisseria sp. WLZKY-1 | reverse complement strand
AGTGCAAATGGCGTTTTAACAATAGTGAAATAAAAGTTCAAATTTCCATTTTGAAACAATTGGTAATAGATAATTTATCCTAGTTATCTAGGACAGCCCCAAACATTTTTCAGACGGCCTTCATGCTTTGCACTTCGTTCAAACTGCGTTTTCAGAAACGTCATTCCCGCGAAGGCGGGAACGGCCTCAGCCGACGCGGTAGAAGGCGAGGCTGCCCAAGAGGTTGGGCAGGGTTTCGACGCGGCGGCCTGCGGTCATCACGGCGCGTTCGAGGATGCGGATGTTGTTTTGGGCGCAGAGTTTGTCGAAGTCGTGCAGGGTGCACCAGTGGATGTTGGGGGTGTTGTACCACTGGTAGGGCATGCGTTCGGACACGGGCATGTGGCCGCCGAGGGTGATTTGCAGGCGGTTGCGCCAGTAGCCGAAGTTGGGGAAGGAGACGACGGCCTCTCGGGCGACGCGGGTGAGGTCGCGCAGGATGGTTTCGGTGTTCTGCATAGCCTGGATGGTTTGGCTTAAAACGATGACGTCGAAGCTGTTGTCGTCAAAGTCTTGCAAGCCCTGTTCCAAGTCGGCCTGGATGACGTTGACGCCGGCGGCAATGGAGGCGAGCACGCCTTCGGTGTCGATTTCGACGCCGTAGCCGCTGCATTGTTTGTCGCGCACGAGGGCGGAGAGCAGTTCGCCCCGTCCGCAGCCCAAATCGAGCACGCGGCTGCCCGCGGGTATCCAGTCGTAAATCAGGCGAAGGTCGTCGCGCAGGGCATTCATGGCTGCAATTCCTTGTAAACGTTGTCCATATAGGAGGAAACGGCGGCGAGGTAGGGGGCGTCGTCCATCAGGAAGGCGTCGTGGCCGTGGTTGGATTCGACTTCGATGTATTGGACGGGGCGTCCGGCACGGACGAGGTGTTTGACGAGGGCGCGCGAGCGTTGCGGGGCGAAGCGCCAGTCGGTGGTGAAGGAAGCGACGAAGAATCCGGCCTGTGTCCGGCGCAGGGCGGCGGTGAGGTCGTTGCCGAAGGCGGCGGCGGGGCTGAAATAGTCGAGGGCCTTGGTCATGCGCAGGTAGGTGTTGGCGTCGAAGCGTTCGGCGAATTTGTCGCCCTGGTAGCGCAGGTAGGATTCGACTTCGAATTCGACGCCGTAGCCGTACTGTATGCCGTCGTGCAGGCTGCGGCCGAATTTTCTGCCCAGCCCTTCTTCGGCGAGGTAGGTGATGTGTCCCATCATGCGGGCGATGCGCAGGCCGCGGCGGGGGATGGTGTTGTGGCGGCGGTAGTGGCCGTCGTGGAAGTCGGGGTCGGTGATGATGGCCTGGCGGGCGACGTCGTTGAAGGCGATGTTTTGCGCTGACAGGCGGGTGGCGGAGGCGATGACGAGGGCGTGGCGCACGCGTTCGGGAAAGTCGATCGCCCATTGCAGCGCCTGCATGCCGCCGAGGCTGCCGCCGATGACGGCCGCCCATTTTCGTATGCCGAAACGGTCGGCCAGCAGGGCTTGGCTGTTGACCCAGTCTTTGACGGTGACGACGGGGAAGTCGGCGCCGTATTCGAGGCCGTTTTCGGGATTGGTGCTGAGGGGGCCGGTGCTGCCGGCGCAGCCGCCGAGGTTGTTGAGGCCGATAACGAAGAAGCGGCGGGTGTCGACGGGTTTGCCCGGCCCGACCATGTTGTCCCACCAGCCGGGGTGTTTGTCGTCGGGGCGGTGGCGGCCGGCAACGTGGTGGTCGCCGGAGAGGGCGTGGCAGATGAGGACGGCGTTGGTTTTTTCGGCGTTCAGTGTGCCGTAGGTTTCCACCATCAGGTCGAAGCGGGGCAGGGTTTGGCCGTTTTGCAGGGCAAGTGTTTGGTCAAACGGGATTTTTTCGGGCGTTACCAGCCCGATGCTGTCGGAGGCGGTCATGTAAAGAGGCGCGGCGGGAAGGAAAAGGCCGTATTATAGCGTTCCGTCCCTGTTTCTGCATGGTCGTTTCAGACGGCCTTTTACTATGTCTTCCGCCGTTTTTGCCGTCAAAATCCTGCTGTTTGCCGCCGCCGTGCTGCTGCTGGCCGCCCGTTTTCTGCCTGCGCGCCACAAGCGGGCGGCGCGGCGCGTTTTTGTGTTCGCCGCGTGGTGGTGCGCGGGCGTATCACTGCTGGCTTTGCTCAGATATTGGCTGGCGGTGTGAACAGGCCGTCTGAAAGCACGGCAAACAAAGAATAAGGCCGTCTGAAATATGCTTTCAGACGGCCTTTTTGCTTTTCAGACGGCCTTATTTGCCCAAGGCGGCCAACACTTCGGCTTTCACGGCTTCCACGGCCTGCGTGCCGTCAACCTTGATGTATTTCGGCGCGCCCTTGCCTTCGAGTTTGCTGTAATAGCCCACCAGCACTTCGGTTTGCTCGTGGTACACGGCCAGGCGTTTTTTGACGGTTTCTTCTTTGTCGTCGTCGCGCTGCACCAAATCCTCGCCGGTGAGGTCGTCTTTGCCTTCGGCTTTGGGCGGATTGTAAACCACATGGTAGGTGCGGCCGGAAGCCAAGTGCACGCGGCGGCCGCTCATGCGTTCGATAATCACGCTGTCGGGCACGTCGATTTCCACCACGGCATCAAGCAATACGCCCGCCTGCTGCATGGCTTCGGCCTGCGCCAGCGTGCGCGGAAAGCCGTCAAACAGAAAACCCTTGGCGCAATCGGGCTGGGCGATGCGTTCTTTCACCATGCCGATGATGATGTCGTCGCGCACCAAGCCGCCCTCGTCCATGATTTTTTTCGCTTCCAAACCCAAAGGCGTGCCCGCTTTGATGGCGGCGCGCAGCATGTCGCCGGTGGAGATTTGCGGAATGCCGAAGGCGGCAGTGATGAATTGCGCCTGTGTGCCTTTGCCTGCGCCGGGTGCGCCGAGTAACAATACTTTCATGGTGGTTCCTTTTGTTAAGAAAATTTAGCGTATCTTAATGCTTTGCAGGCCGTCTGAAAAGCGCGGGGCGTTTTCAGACGGCCTCATTGCGCGTCGGCAAAAATCCCCAAACAAATCAAAAGTCAAAAATCCCGCTCATGCCGCAGCGCAGTATTTTTCACACCAAAGCGCATTTTTTTATCTTGTTATCAAACAGTTGAAGCTCTACACTCGGCCGTCTGAAAAACACTGCCACAGGAAACCGCGCCATGAGTGCCGCCAAAAAAACCCTCAGCTTCGAATTTTTCCCCACCCGCACCCCCGAAGGGCGCGAAAAACAAACCGTCACCCGCAAACAGCTGCGCCAGTTCGCCCCCGAATTTTTCTCCTGCACATCCGGCGCGGGCGGCTCTACCCGCGAGGGCACGCTGCAAACCATCGCCGACATTCTCGCCGAAGGTACGCCCGCCGCGCCGCACCTGCCCTGCATCGGCATGACCGTCGAAGAAGTGAAAAGCCTGCTCGACACCTATAAAGAAATGGGCGTGCGCCACATCGTCGCCCTGCGCGGCGACATCCCTTCGGGTATGGGAGCGGGCGGCAGCGGCCTGCGCTATGCCAACGAGCTGGTCGAACTCATCAAAAACGAATACGGCAGCCACTTCCACATCGAAATCGCCGCCTATCCCGAATACCACCCGCAGGCGCGCAGCGCCGACGAAGACATCGAAAACTTCGTGCGCAAGGCCAAAGCGGGCGCAGACTCGGCCATCACCCAGTATTTCTACAACGCCGACGCTTATTTCCGCTTCGTCGACGAAGTGCAGGGGCGCGGCGTGGCCATTCCCGTCATTCCCGGCATCATGCCCATCGCCAGCTTCTCCAAACTGACCCGCTTTTCCGACACCTGCGGCGCGGAAATCCCGCGCTGGCTACGCCTGAAACTTCAGTCCTACGCCGACGACACCGCCGCCATCAAAGCCCTCGCCCTCGACGTTGTCACCGAAATGTGCAGCCGCCTGCTCGAACAGGGCGCCCCCGGCCTGCACTTCTACACCATGAATCAGGCGGGGCTGTCGTCTACCATCTGCCAGCGCTTGGGCTACTGAGCCTCGCAGGTAGGAAAAGGCCGTCTGAAAGCAAAGTTTCAGACGGCCTTTATGTATCGAATATTTCCGACGGTTCAACTGTCCGGCCGGTTTTCCGCTTTCTTGCGGGCTGCGTCCCTATCCTGCCTGCCGACGATACCGACCAAGACAACTGTGAGTGTTTCGCCGTGCATCTGATAAATAAGGCGGCATCCCGCGTGGCGGAGTTTGATTTTGTAGAAGCCCGACAGATTACGCAGGGCTTCCGAAGGCGCATGCAGGTTTTCCAAACGCTTTTTGAGTTTCTTGCCCAACTGCTGCCTGACGTCGTCATCCAGTTTGTTCCATTCGTCTTTCGCCTCAATGCAAAATGCCAGTTTATATTTCGGCTTATAAACTTTATAAATCATCGATAGATACCTCTATGATCGGGGAATCCTGGCGCTCCAACACGATTTTGGCGTCTTCGAAATCTTCCATATAAGAAATCAGCTTTTCGTAAAAACGGGCAGGGACAAGATAGGCTTCCGGACGGTTGTGGTTGAGTACGATCACGACACCTTCGGCCTCCTGCACGATCGCGCTGAAATTACGTTTGAGTTCGGTAACGCTAACGGCATGTTCGGCAAATATAGTGTGCATGGTTTACTCCTCGTTGTGTGATTAAGACTGCCGACATTCTATCCGTTTTTCAATGCTTTAAGAGCATTTTGAAATATCTTTATGATTTCCATCCGCAAAAAGGCCGTCTGAAACGTTTTCAGACGGCCTTTTGCCTTGTTTGCCGAAAGATGCGGATGCCGCTTAGTGGCGGTGCGCCTGCATGCCTTCGGGCGCTTCCGCGCCTTCGGGCAGGCCGAAGGTTTCGCGCAGCACCACTTTATAAAACGCAAACGCCTCGCGCGCGCCCTCGATGGCTTCGGTCTGCGCCGCCTCGTCCAGCGGCAGCGCGTTCAGCAGCTCGACAAAAGCGCGCCAGTGTTTGCCGCGGCCTGCGGGATGAGGGGCAAGGTGGCGCGCGCCTTTTTCGCCGTCGAATGCCAGCTGTTTGGCGTGTTTGAACAAAAACGCCGCGCCCAAGTTCGAGCCTTCGGCGCAGTAGAGCCAGCCGATGGCCTTGTTGCCCGTCTCGTGCGGCAGCGACTTGCCGTATTCGTAGGGCTTTTCGCCCAAATCGGCCAAATCTTTCACCACCGCGTCGTAACGCGCCATATATTCGAGTTCGGGAATCTGTTTGTTCAGCTCGGGGTCTTTGTAGATATGGTCGACCGCTTTATGGAACACGGATTGCAGTTTCAGGAATTTGATGTAGTTTTCGTTGCTGACAAAAGGCTCTACCGACATCACCAGATTGTCGACGCTGTCGTGGGTGGTGGTGGTTTGCTCTTTCAGCTTTTTGGCAAAAGTCATCTCGTTGCTCATGATGTTTCCTTGTGATGGTGTTTTCAGACGGCTTCTGCGGGCAAAGGCCGTCTGAAACGGTTTGAAAAAGATGTATTGCGGCAAAATTTCGGACTAATAGGAATATTTCGCCGCGGATATGGTGAGGATTATCCCCGACTACGGCCTTCTCTGCAAATTTTTCTTTACATCAACTTACTCAAATTTCACGTTTTTTTATTATCAGGACGGCATGGCGCGAGCCGCGCCATGCAGATTCGCGCAGGCGGGCAGGGCAAATAAAAAAGGACGGCAATTGCCGTCCTTTTTGCCGTTTCAGACGGCCTATGAAGATAAGAGGCCGTCTGAAAGGTTTGGTTTCGGGTCAGAACTTCCATTCCAGCGATACGGCGTAGTTGCGGCCGGGGGCGTAGAAGCGTTCGAGACCCTGCTTGGAAGATTGAGGATCGGAAACACTTAAAGAATTTATAGTTGCTCTAGGATTAATTCCCCTCAACGAATCCCAAGTATGATATTTCCGGTTAAACAGATTATAAACACCTGCCCGTAAAATCAGTTTTTTAGCCGGTTTGTAATAACCGAATACATCCACTACTGTTGCTGCTTTATTAAGCCAGCGATAATCTAATGTTTTAGCATAGTAGTCAGAATATTTATCACAATCTTCAGACTCCTCCCCTGTCCACGGATCAATTTTATGTCTTACACAATGTCTGTCTTGTTCGGATATTTGAGCATCTTTTGCTTTTTTTCTACCCATAAAAGTCACACGGGAAAAAACACCCCAACGATCATCAGGAGATTCATAGTCTAAGCCCAATATGGCTTTTATCGGCTGTATCGAGAGCATACTGCGACTGTCACCAGACAACTTGCCTTTACTGTATCCGAGAGATCCTGAAAACTTCCAACCCTCAGATACCGGTAAGACTTTATGCAAATTCAAAGATCCCTTCAGCTCCAATCCGTAAACTTTTGCCCTGTCAATATTAACCATTTGTTGACCGATTGTTGTAACAGTAGGACCGCAAAGAGCGGGATTATGGTAGCAGTGATACCAAGCATCAGGCTTGTAGTACCACTCATTTCTTGCCTCAAAGGTACTTTCTTCTTCAAACAAGAAATTACGGTATTTGGTATGGTAGATATTAAAATCCAACAAACCTTTTTCGTTTTTCCCTTGTAATGACAAGGTTTGATTGATGCTGCGCTCGGCTTTTAAATTCGGATTGGCAATCCAGTTACCGTATACACTGTTATAAGTGAAATACATTTCAGACGCAGTAGGAATCCTATGCCCCGAACCTAATTGGTAGCCGATTTTCCAAGTATCGTTCAAACGGTAATCCATACCGAGAACACCATTCCAAGTATTGAAACTTTTTCCTGAGGGATTACCGTCGTCTACACATGTATCTTTGCAAGGCACTGATTCACGAAATGCCTGAGGTTTAACCTTTTCATGATCATATCGGATACCTGCTTTCATTGATAATCGGCTATTTATATCTATACCGTCCTGCAAAGAAAATCCGATTTGATCCGTCTTCATCGGACGCATAATGGTATAGACGCTTTCACCTGTTAGCTGACCCTTAGAAAAATCCATATCATGGTTAACGTTCTCAAAGTCTCTACGGCTGATAAATGTTTTAAAAGACAGCCTATGTTTTGTATTAAACAGAGACAAAGATTGGCTATCTATGCGCAGGGAAAACCGCTTATAACGAGTATCCATATTGCGCTCATCACGATCTGCCAAGAAACCTTTGGTATAGGTGTATCCGCTTCGCCAATCTCCCTCTCTATTCATATCGCCTTTATAGTTAATTGCACCATTACGGGTTTTTTGATAGTCGAGATCTGTTTTAACCAAAGCAATACGGCCTGCATCCGGTGTCCACTCATGGCTTAAGTTGACATTCTTCCTTTTTTGGACATCATCCGCTTCACGCCAAGACTGTGTTAAAGAGTATGTTTTTTCATCAGTAAAATTATGATTGTTTTGGCCGTTTACCGATAAGGCAAAACGGTGGTTTTCTATGGGAGACCAGCCGAATTTAAATAAATAGCTGTTATTTTTTACCGACATCGGATCAGGTTTGATTCGAGTAGAACCCCGTTCTGCTTGGTCTTGTTTGTCTTTTTCGCTACTACCGATTAAATCTGTCAGGCCTTTTCCTCCTCTGCTCTTCATTTCATGTCCGTGACGGTGTGAAAACAAAGCAAGGGCATCAAATTTTTCTCCGACATAACCGAATCCAACAGTATTAACCCATTCGCGGTTTTTGCTGGCATATCCGCTACGCAGCAAGCCGCCGAAATGACGATCTCCAGATACGATGTCTCCTGCATCCAAGGTGCGGTAATTGACATTGCCACCCAAAGATCCGCTTCCGCTGTCAAACGAATCTGCACCTTTCGTAATATCCACACCCTTTACCAATTCGGTGTCAATACTCAAACGGGAATTATTGAAATTGCCATAGCGGGCATAGAGTGAGTTTTCTTCAGAACTGGGAAGAGAAACACCATCGATACTGATGCCGACGCGGTTATCCTCAACACCCCGCATAGCAAAGCCTTTTAAACGGCGGCCTTGATCGGCCACGCCAACATCTGCCGAGTAACGCACCAAGTCACGTGTATCTCGTATCAGTTCCTGTTGAATGGTTTTTGCATTGACGCGCTCCACCGTGGCGGGCGCGCTGCGCCGCCCTTTGACTTTAACCTGTTCGAGCGTGCCAGTCTGCTCGGCGGCCGTCTGTGCTTCGGCCTCGGCGGCTTGGGCGGCGTTGCAGAACATCAGGCCGACCAGCAGGGCGATCGGGGTGATTTTGCTGTGTTTCATGGGGTTTCCTTCAAACGGATAAAACAATAAAAACCTGCGAAGTCTAGCCACGGAGTGGGAAATTCTCGCAGTTATTTGATAAATATGGATTTGTTCTGCTTCAAGTAATAAGACCTTTTCTTGTTCTTATTTGAAGGCGCGGATTATGTGTTAATGTTTTGTAAAATGCAACTTTTCTTTACATTGCGGGCACGAGTGTGGTTTTCCGGTTAAGTTTTGTGTCGCTTTGTGCGTCACGCAGAAATGGGGGGTTGGAACGCACAGCAGGACAAAGGCCGTCTGAAACGGGTTTCAGACGGCCTTTGTGCGGCGGGGCGGGTTTGCGTGCCTGACGGATGCGTTTTTCAGACGGCCTCAGCCCAATTCCTGCTGCTTGGCAATCAGCTGTTCGCGGATGAGGGCGGCGGTTTGCTGGCGCTCGCCTGCGGCAACGGGGGGAAGGAAGTGGAGTTCGGCGGTGCTGCGCGGCTGGCGGATTACCATGCAGATGGACTGCCAGAGGCTGATGTCGCCGTAGTAGGCGGTGTGGGGGTTGGGGCTGCTGCCGTCGGGATTGGGGTAGCGGCAGAGGACGGGAACGATGGGGACTTGCGCTTCGGCGGCGGCTGGGAAGAAGCCGGTTTTGAAGGGGAGGATGGTGCGGCCTTCGCTGCTGGTGCCTTCGGGGAAGAGGGTGACGGTGTCGCCGTCTTTGAGGGCTTGGGTTACGTTGCGGATTTTTTCGCTGTTGCCGCCGGCGCCTTTGTTGCGGGCGACATAGACGGTGCGCGCCTGTGTGGCAAGGTAGCCGATAACCGGCCATTTGGCGACGTCGTCTTTGGCGACGAAGCGGCCGGGGTGGGCGGCGTTGACGGCCATGATGTCGAGCCAGGAGATGTGGTTGCAGACGAGCATTTGGCCGCGGTTTTCGGCGGGGAGCGTGCCGTAGGTGTGCAGGGTCATGCCGCAGGAGGCGAGGACGCGGTGCGACCAGATTTGGATGGCGCGTAGTTTGCGGCGGGGGGTGTAGAAGGGGAAGAGGAAGAACATTTCGGCGGCGCCGTAGATAAGGCACAGGCCGATGCAGGAAAGGCGGAAGGCAAAGCGGAGGGCGGTCATGGCTGTGTTGTGTTTTTTGTTCGGGCAGACGGGTTGAGGCCGTCTGAAAGCGGTATTCAGACGGCCTTTTATCATTTTAAGGTTTGGGGGCGAATTTTTGCAGGTAGCGGTCGCTCAGTTGCGTGATGTCCATCATGATGAGGACGTCGGCGCAGTTGAAAGCCTCGTCGACGCAGGGTTCGCCGCAGAACCAGGCGCCCGCTTTGAGGTAACCTTTAATCAGGGCGGGGGTATCGGGGTGGGCGGACGGGGTGATTTTGTCCCATTTGAGCGGGTTGAGCGGGCGCACGCGCCACGATTCGGGGGCGAGGTGTTTTTCTTTGAGGATGTGGTAGAGCCCTGCCGCGTCGCTGCCGCCGTCGCGCATTTCGATGCTGCCGCAGCCGATCATAAAGCGCAGGTTTTCGTCTTTCATGAATTTGACGAGACCCGTCCACAAGAGCATGACGAGGCCGCCGTTGCGGTAGTCGGGGTGGGTGCAGGCGCGGCCGAGTTCGACGGTTTGCGGCAGGATGTCTTTGAGCGGGCTCAAATCGAATTCGTGTTCGCTGTACCAGCCGCCGACTTTTTTGGCGGTGTCTTCGGTGATGAGGCGGTAGCAGCCGATAACTTCGCCGGTGGCGTCGTCGAAAGCGAGCAGGTGGTGGCAGTGTTCGTCGTAGGGGTCGGTGTCGCGGCCGTCGACACCTGCGATGTCGGCGCCCAGTTCTTCGGCGAAAACCCGATAGCGCAGGCGCTGCGCGGCTTCGATTTCTTCGCGGGTTTCGGCCAGTCGGACGCTGAGGCCGATTTTCGGGCCGGTTTGGTTAAAACGGCTGTTTTGCATAAAGCCTTCCGGATGTGGGCAAAAAAAGGGGCGCATTATAGCCCAAAGGCCGTCTGAAAGTGCGGCGCAACTGCCTGCCGCCGCTTGCCTCCTGCAAAACGGCGTGATAAAAGCGCCCTCTTCTTCACTTTATCCCGCCGCACGCCATGCCTTATCCCGCACCGAAAACCCTCTCCGCCGCCATCGGCCTGCCCGTTTCAGACGGCCTTTTCCTCCATGCCGACTGGCCGGCGCCCGCCAATGTGAAAACGCTGGTTTCCACGCGGCAAGGTGGCGTCAGCCTTGCGCCCTACGCCTCGCTCAACGTCGGCGCGCACGTCGGCGACAACCCGGAACACGTCGCACACAACCGCGCCATTGTCCAAGCCGCCGTACCCGTTCCCCTCGCCTATCTCAACCAGACACACGGCACGAACGTCGTTGCTGCCGCCGACGCACTGACCACGTTAACCGACGCCGACGCCTCCGTCGACCGCAGCGGCAAGGCGGCCTGCGCGGTAATGACCGCCGACTGTCTGCCCGTCCTTTTCTGCACCGCCGACGGTCGCTGCGTCGCCGCCGCCCACGCGGGCTGGCGCGGGCTGGCAGGCGGCATCCTGCAAAACACCGTCGCCGCCATGCAGGCCGACCCCGCCGACATCCTCGCCTATCTCGCCCCCGCCATCGGCCCGGATGCCTTTGAAATAGGCGCAGATGTGTTCGACGCCTTCTGCCTGCGCGATCCCACCGCCGAAGCGGCGTTCACCGGCATCGGTGGCGGCAAATACCTCGCCGACATCTACGCCCTCGCCACCCTTGCCCTGCGCCGCGAAGGCGTGACGCAAATCTACGGCGGCACGCACTGCACCGTTCTCGAACGCGACACCTTTTTCTCCTACCGCCGCGACGGACAGACGGGACGCATGGTCAGCGCCGTGTGGCTGGAAGAGGCCGTCTGAAACCGTCAATTCCGCGCGCACCTAACTCCCACCCCTGCGCCAAAGCGCGGGAAAGGGAACTTTGTTGCTCCGACAGGTTTCAGACGGCCTCAAATCAACTCAAATCAATCTGAAACCCAAAAGGCCGTCTGAAAGAACCGCCGTAATGCCGGCCGTATCGTTCAGACGGCCTTTCCGCATCTGCAATCGAGCTCGGAAGCGGCGCGGGCGGTACAAAAAGGCCGTCTGAAAAACGCTTATTCCGTTTTTCAGACGGCCTCAAAGCTGCCAAGCGCTCAGACGCTCAACCTTTTTGCCAGGTGTTGCGCGAAAAGGCGTAGAGCAGCACGCAGCCTGCCAAAGTGGCGCACAGCATCAGCGCGGGCATCACATAGGCCGTGCCGTTGTGCAGCTCGGTTGCCAGCCAGCCCATGCCCGCGCCGATCATCGAGGTGGACGCCATCAGCAGGGCGTTGGCGCTGCCGCCGATTTCACGGAAGCGGCTCATGAAGCAGGCCTGTGTGTTGGCGGTTACCAAGCCCTGCGTACCGACGGAAAACATGGCGCAGGCTGCCGCCAAAGCGAAGGGCGGCATGCCGCCGAAGGCCGCCACCGCGCCCAGCAGCGCCGCATTGGCCGCCAGCTGGATGCCCAAGCCCCACAGCAGGATGTCTTCGGCGTTGCTGCCGTTTTTCAGCCGCCAAGCGGTGATGCGGTTGAAGGTGCCCATCGTGATGATGTTGCAGCCGAACGCCCAGGCGTAGGCGTGCGGCGTCAGGCCGTAGAGCTTCATATAGACAAAGGGCGATTCGGTGAGGAACACGAACATCGAGCCGAAGCTGAATGCCTGGAAAAAGAGAAAACCCAGCGCACTTTTGGTTTTCAGCACTTGGATGTAGCGGCGGATCATGCCGCCGAAAAACGCCCTGTCTATCCGCCCTTTGGCTGCCGTTTTCGGCAAAAAACGCGCCACCAGCAGAAACACGGTTATCGAATAGGCGGCGAGAAAGGCGAAAATCAGCCGCCAGCCGCCGAGCTGCTGCAAGGCCGAGCCGAGCATGGGCGCCACCAGCGGCGCGGACATCATCACGATGCCGATCAGCGCGAACATCTGCGCCGCCTCGCGGCCTTCGTAGAAATCGCGCACCACCGCCCCCGCCATCACCGCCGCCATGCCGCCGCCGAAAGCCTGTATCAGGCGCAGCCCGATCAGTTGGTCGATACTTTGCAGCAGCGTCAGCGCGACCGAGGCAGCGGCATACAGCGCCAAACCGGCCAGAGCCACGGTTTTGCGTCCTTTCACGTCGGACACCGCGCCGCCGAGCAGCTGGCCGAAAGCCACGCCGAACATAAAGCTGCTCATGCTTTTTTCGATCAGATGCACATTGACGTGCAAATCGTCGGCCAGCGACAGCACCGCCGGCAGATAGGCGTCGACCGAAAACGGCATAATCGCCGTCAGCGTCGCCAGCAGAAAGGCCGTCTGCCGGTTGCCCAAAGGTATTTTCTTTTCCATATCCCTATCCGTGTGCCATACAAAACGGCCGCCCGCCGGCGGCCAAACAAAAAACGGCGCGATTATATAGTGAAACAAAATAGGAAAGATACAAGACAGCAAGCCGCAGACAGTACAAATAGTACGGCAAGGCGCAGCAACGCCGTAGATTTTCTATTTTGTTTCACTATAACACCGCCGCGCACGGTGCTGCAGGGCAGAGGCCGTCTGAAAAAGGGCGGCGGTGCACAAACGGTGCTTTATGCTACCCGAACCCGTCGTGTTTTCAGACGGCCTTACGGATGCAAAAGGCCGTCTGAAACCTTGGCAAAGCCAAAATCCGCCCTGCTCTGCCTTTGTCTGCGTCTGCCGAAGGATCGGGCGGCAATCGGCGCAAAACCCGAACGCAGCCCTGAGGGGCACAAACGCGGCTACGGCAGCCTGCTTGTCTTTCAGACGGCCTGATGTGGTTTGCAAAGCTTTCCGCCCGAATGCAAAAGGCCGTCTGAAACAGGGTTTCAGACGGCCTTCCCTTTTTTCAGACGGCCACCGCCGCTTTAATATGCGGGTGCGGGTCGTAGCCGCTGAGTTCGAAATCTTCGTATTTGAAGTCGAACAGATTGTCCACTGCCGGATTGAGGGTCATGGTCGGCAGCGGGCGCGGTTCGCGGGTGAGTTGCAGCTTGGCCTGCTCGAAGTGGTTGCTGTAAAGATGGGCGTCGCCAAGGGTGTGGACGAACTCGCCCGCTTGCAGGCCGCAGACTTGGGCGATCATCATGGTAAGCAGGGCGTAGCTGGCGATGTTGAAAGGCACGCCGAGAAAGATGTCGGCGCTGCGCTGGTAGAGCTGGCAGGAGAGTTTTCCGTCTGCCACGTAAAACTGGAACATAGCGTGGCAGGGCGGCAGCGCCATTTCGTCGACCAGCGCGGGATTCCAGGCGGAAACGATCAGGCGGCGGCTGTCGGGGTTGTGTTTGATTTGCTCGATCAGATTGGCAATTTGGTCGATGCTGCCACCATCGGGCGTCGGCCAGCTGCGCCACTGGTAGCCGTACACCGGGCCGAGTTCGCCGTTTTCGTCGGCCCATTCGTCCCAGATGGTGACGTTGTTGTCGTGCAGGTATTTGATGTTAGTGTCGCCGCGCAAAAACCACAACAGCTCGTGGATAATGGAGCGCAGGTGCAGTTTTTTGGTGGTGAGTAGCGGGAAGCCTTGTTGCAAATCGAAGCGCATCTGGTAGCCGAAAACGGAGCGGGTGCCGGTGCCGGTGCGGTCGGATTTGTCGCTGCCGTGCTCGAGGACGTGGCGCATTAGGTCGAGATATTGGCGCATGGTTTTCCTGTTTCCTGTTTGTGTTGCGTATTGAGGCCGTCTGAAAACTTTCAGACGGCCTTTTGCGGGGGTTACCAATAGGTAACGAATGGTTCCAAATCGGTGTTTTTCTCTTCTTTCGGGAAGTCGTGCTGCGCGGTGCCGACCATGATGAAGCCGATGATTTTGTCTTTTTCGCCGCAGCCCATTGCTTCGCGCAAAACGGGGCTGCCGCACCACAGGCCGGTAATCCAGACGTTGTCGTAGCCCAGGGCGTTGGTAGCGAGCTGCACGGCGTAGGCGGCTGCGCCCGCGCTGAGAAACTGCTCCCATTCGGGCTTGGGTTTTTCCGCGCCGACGGCGATTTTGGAGATCACGGCGATCACCATCGGCGCGAAGTTGGCGACTTTTTCCGCTTTTTTCATGGTGTCGTCGCCGAGCTTCATTTGCACGACGGTTTCTTCGAGGGCACGGCGGAAGCGGGCTTTGGCCTCGCCGCCCTGTATCACGACGAAACGCCACGGGGTGAGGTTGCCGTGGTCGGGCACCTGCGTGGCGGCCTGGAAGACGGTTTCCAGTTCGAGTTCGTCGGGGGCGGGAGCGGTAAGTTCGCGCACGGAGCGGCGGGTGGTGAGAAGGTCGAGAGCGTCCATCGGGTTTCCTTTCGTGTTGGCGGCCGTCTGAAAGTTTCGCGCGGCCCAGCGGTGAGAAGAAGGGAGGCGGATTGTGCCACAAGCGGGAGGAATGCGCGCGGCAGGTTTGCCGTTTCAGACGGCCTGCGGGTTTACCGGCAAAGCGTCGGCTTTTTCCACTTCCGCCCACGCCCGCAGAATCAAACCGGGGTCGTTGTCTTTGAGCAGGGCGGCGTCGGAGAGCATGCGCCGCCACCGGCGCGCGCCGTTGAGGCCGTGCATCAGGCCGAGGTAGTGGCGCGCCATGTGACGCAGGATGCTGCCGCGTCCGGCGGCAAGCTGGGCGGCGGCGTAGTCTTTCAGACGGCCTGCCAATTCGGCGTGGGTGACGGCTGCGCGGGCATCGCCGTAAAACAGCCTGTCCCAGTCGCGCATAATCATCGGGTTGTGGTAGCACTCGCGCCCGACCATCACGCCGTCGACGTGTTGCAGGTGGGCGGCGATTTCTTCATTGGTTTTGATGCCGCCGTTGATGATGATTTCCAGCACGGGAAACTCGCGTTTGAGTCGGTAGACATATTCGTATTTCAAGGGCGGCACTTCGCGGTTTTCCTTGGGCGAGAGGCCGTTAAGCCAAGCGTTGCGGGCGTGGACGACAAAGGTTTTGCAGGCGGTTTTTTCCGCCAGCGTGCCGACGAAATCGGCGACGGTTTGGTATTCGGTCTGCCGGTCGACGCCGATGCGGTGTTTGACGGTCACGGCGCAGTCGGGTGCGGCATCCTGCATGGCGTTGAGGCAGTCGGCCACCAGCGCAACCTCGTTCATCAGGCAGGCGCCGAACGCGCCTTTCTGCACGCGCGGGCTGGGGCAGCCGCAGTTGAGGTTGATTTCGTCGTAGCCGTAGGCCGCCGCCTTTGCTGCTGCCTGCGCCAGGGCGGCGGGCTCGCTGCCGCCCAGTTGCAGGGCGACGGGATTTTCGCAGTCGTCTTTCAGCAAAAAGCGTTCGGGATCGCCGTACACCACCGCGCCGGCGTTGATCATTTCGGTGTAAAGCCAGGTGTGGCGGCTGATCTGCCGCGCCATGTAGCGGTAGTGGCGGTCGGTCCAGTCGAGCATGGGAGCCACGGATAGGCGGCGAGAACCAATATAATCAGCATCTTGTATGTTTTTATTTGTTTTTTCTTGGTTTTTTGTTTGTAACATTTTCGGTT